>JAVHYH010000019.1 GCA_031119155.1 Brevundimonas sp. | reverse complement strand
CTGTCCGCATCCGACCTGCGCGACGAGTTGGAGCGGATCCGGGCGGCGGGTGACGATCCGCACCACTCCGCCGATCGCGCCGGTGCCGTACAGGGCGCCCTGCGGTCCCCGCAGGATTTCCACCCGGTCGATGTCCACCAGCTTCAGGTCCGGGTCCGGCGCGTTGTAGGTGATGGGCACCTGGTTCAGGTACAGGCCGACCGTCGACTGGGTCTGGCCGGTGAAGGCGCCGTCGGACATGCCGCGCAGCAGGATCTTGTTCCGGCCCGAGCCCAGATTGGTCACCGTCATCCCGGCGACCAGCGCGCTGAGGCCGTGGGCGTCGATCGCGCCGGCGGTGTCGATCTGCTCGCCGGACAGGGCGGTGACGGGCAGGGCGGCGCCCTGCGGCGAATCCGGCCGTCGCTCGGCGGTCACGATCACATCGGTGAGTTCGGAGGCCACATCGAGTTCGACCGGATCCGGATCCGGATCCGGCGCCGGCGCGGGGGCGGGCGTCGGCGGCGGCCGTCGGTTCGGGGCAGGGGCAGGCTCGGCCCGGCGAATGATGACGGCCCCGCTGCGGGTGATCGTCGCCCGGCATCCGCTGCCCGCCAGCAGCCGGTCCAGCGCCTGTTCCAGCGTCATGGCGCCGGTCAGGCCGTGGGTCGCGCCGCGACAGGCCGACAGGTCGCCGCCCAGTGAGAAACGCCCCTGCAGCGCCAGATCAAACAGCGCGCCTTCAATGCGTTGCGGCGGAATGTGAAGGTTAAGGCGCTGGTCCGGGCGCGCCTCGGCCGGCGCGGCGGCCAGCAGGCCTGTCGCGCTCGCGACCAGGCCCAGGCCGATCAGCCCGCAGCGTCCCCGTTTTCGGCTCTTCGAAAGTTCAGCGCCCGTCACGCCCGGTCAAATCCACCCTGTCGGGGGATCGGGAGACCTGAACCGGAGCCAGTTCGCGCAACTGTTCCAGCATGATCGCCTCGTCGCCCACCCGCAGGACCCCGGTGAACCGGACGTCCCGCGCTGATGCGGACACGGTAACCGGTTTGCCGAAGTAACGCGACAGGTCGTCGCCGACCTGATCGAGCGAGGCGTTGCGATAGACCAGGACGCCGTTGCGCCAGGCCGAAGCGCCGGCGGGGTCGACCCGGCTGCGCACCACCGCCGCGTTTCCGACCTGCTCGACCTTCTGGCCGGCGGTCAGTCGCAGCGGCGGCTGACCTTCAGCGGGCGTGACGGCGACGACGCCCCGCTCGACGCTGACCGAGAAGCGGTCGGCGTGGCTGACCACATTGAAGGCGGTGCCCAGCACCTGCACGCTGTGGCGGTCGGCGGTGATCACGAACGGGCGTTGCGCATCGTGCGCGACATCGAAGGCGGCCTCGCCATCGGCCAGCATCACCTCGCGCCGTCCCGGCTTCATCCGGACGCTGAGGTCCGAGTGCCGGTTCATGTGGATGGTCGAACCGTCCGCCAGTTGCACCGTCCGTGGCGCATCGTCGGTGGTGTAGGTCACCGCCTCGCCCGCCATGAACATCGGCCAGACGCCGACGGCCAGGGCCACCGCCGCGGCGATGCCGACGGCCGGATACAGCCAGTTCAGTCGCCGGCGCGGACGCGCTTCCGCGAAATCCTCATTGGCCGGAAGCACGGTGGCGGGAACCTCGTCCAGTTCGATCCACAGCTGCTCCACCCGGTCATAGGCCAGCCGATGGGCGTCATCCGCCTCCAGCCAGTCCTGGAAGGCCAGCCACTCCGCCTCGGACGCATCGGCGCCGTTCAGGCGGACGAACCACCCTTGCGCCTGTTCGTCGATGTCGGGGTGAAGGGTCATCTGTCCGTTTGCCGATCCGGAGCCGTTCCGAACGGCCCTCTGTGGTGAGACGTCGCCGCGACGGCGCCACCTCCAGTTAAAATAGAAAAGTCTGGAATTCCGGCGCGCATCACGGCGGAGTCCGTGCGGCCAGAAGCTTCAGGGCCTCCATCATGTGCTTCTCGACGGAGCTTCTCGAAATCTCCAGCCGGACCGCGACTTCGGCATAGCTCAACCCGTCAAACTTGTGCATCCGGAATATGGCGGCGGTCTTGCGCGGCAGGGTCTCCACCGCGGCGATCAGGGCCGCCAGCCGCTCGCGCCCGGCCACGACCGCCTCGGCGCTCGGGGCGTCGTCGATGTCTTCGGTCAGGCCCGCGACCTGGGTCGCGTCCCGCCAGGCGCCGTCCCGCGCCGCGCCTCTCAAGCTCGCGCGCCGCCGGTCCATCAGCAGGTTGGACGCCAGTTTGTAGAGGAAGGCGCGGGGCTCGCGGATATCTGTTCCGGGCTCGACCCGGGAGACCTTCAGATAGAGGTCCTGCAGCAGGTCCTCGACATCGGCCGACCCGCCCAGACGCGCGCGCAGGAACCGCGCCAGCGCATCTCGCTGCTCGAAATAGGAGTCGGTCAGGGAAGGCGTAGGCGGCGCAGTCAACTCCGTGCGGCCCTCCTGAACCCCGCAATCCCGGATGCGCCGGGCCTCCTGCATCCCCCGAAGCAGGTCCGTCCGTCATGCCGTGCAGATTCTTTTGAGGCAAGCGCCGGAGGGCGCCGTCTTACCCGATGAGAGCGCGCAGTTCCCCCACATGCGCGCCACCTCACGCCCGGCTCCGGCTCCTGATCGGGGCCGGGCGGTCTGCATCAGAAGGGTAGTGCGATGAAGGCTTCGGCATTCGGACCGGCCTGTTCCGGCCAGCGGCGGCACGCTGCGCGGATCGCGCATGTTTGACCTCTGGCGCTCGGGCTTCGTTCGCAAGCCGCTTTCACACATTCTCGAGCCGGGCGGCCTGAAGGCGGCGGACATCGTCTGGCTGCCGGAGGGGGAGCGGTCGTTCCAGTACTCCGCCGATCCGTTCGGCATCGAGCGGGACGGCGTGCTGACGGTGTTCGTCGAGGCCTTCGACTACCGGGTCCGACGCGGCGAGATCCATTACGTCCAGTACGATGCCGACAATACGGTGATCGGGCAGGGCGTCGCGCTCGCCGAGCCCTTCCACCTGTCCTACCCCAGCCTGATCGAGGACGACGGCGAGCTCTACATGCTGCCGGAGGGCTACAAGAGCGGCGGCCTGACCCTGTATCGCTGCGTCCGCTTCCCCGATCAGTGGGAGCCGGCCCATCGTCTGATGGACGTCCCGGCCATTGACGCCACCGTGGTTCGGTCGGGCGAGCGCTGGTGGATGTTCTACGCCCTGCCGGGGGACCAGGACCGCGCCATGCGCGAGCTTCACATCGCCTGGGCCGACAGCCTGACGGGGCCGTGGACGCCCCACGCCGCCAACCCGGTGCGCGCCTGTCCCAGGGGCTCGCGTCCCGGCGGTTCGGCCTTCGAGCAGGACGGCGTCCTGCACCTGCCGGTTCAGGACTGCGCCGAGGGCTACGGCCGGCGCATCCGCCTGCTGCGGATCGATGAACTGACGCCCGACCGTTTCGCCGCCACCGAGGTGCGCCGGTTCGAACCGGACGGCGTTCTGGACGGTTATACGGACGGCCTGCACACCCTGTCGGGCTTTGGAAACATCACCTGCGTCGACGTGAAAAGCCTGACGCATTCGCCGTTTGAGGGTCGGATCAAGGCGCAGTACAAGCTGCGTCGCCTGTTCGGGTTGAACGGCCCGAGCCGGAGCCACGCCAGAAATGAAGATCGCCGTCGTCATGCCTCGGGGCAGCTTGATGGAGCGGGGGCGCACCAACTCCATGGAGACGGTCGCCGCGGTCCTGAACGCGCGCAGCCGCTACAGAGACGACATTCGAATCATCTGTGACGCGGGTGCGCTCGACCCGGCCCTGCCGGGGCTGGTGACCGTCCCCGCCGGACTGGGCAAGGCCGCCCGCACCCACGCGGTCGCCGCCCTGCTGCGCGACTTCGGGCCGGACATCGTCGAGTATCACCAGCAACTGGGCCCCGCCGCCGAACTGGCCAGGGGGCTGCCCGGTCCGATCCACGTCCTGTATCGCCACACCCGCATCAAGCCGCCGGGCAATCCGTTCGAGCGGTTCCGCTACCGGGCGCGCCTGCGGGCCTTCGACCATCTGCTGTTCGTCAGCGAGGCCGCCACCGAGGAGTTTCGCGCCGACTATCCCCGCTTCGGCGGCTCGGTCTCGGCGGTGTGCAATCCGATCGATGTCGAGGACTGGCGTGGTGACGTCGAGGATCGCGATCCGCTGATCCTGTTCGTCGGCCGGGCCATGCAGGAGAAGGGGCTGGACGCCTTCTGCGCGGCGCTGGCCACCGTTCTGGATCGCCATCCGGATTGGCGCGGCGCCCTCATGCTGGGCGATTGGGAGAAGCACGAGGCCTGGGCCGCGCCGCATGTCCGCGCCCTTGAGCGTTTCGGGGACCGTGTCGAGGTGCACCGGTCCGCCCCCATCGCCAAGGTCATCGAACTGACCCGCCGCGCCGCCATCGCCGTCACCCCGTCACGGGTGGCCGAGGCCCTGGGCCTGACCGCGCTGGAGGCTCATGCGGGCGGCGCGGCGCTGGTGTCTTCGGGCCGGGGCGGCCTGCGCGAGGCCAGCGGCGATCACGCCCTCTATGTCGATCCGCCCGAGGCCCCCGGTCTCGCCGAGGCCATGCTGCGGCTGGTCGAGGATCCGGCCCTGCGCCTGTCGATGGCCCGCGCGGGGCAGGCGCATGTCATCGCCGTTCACAGCCCCGTCGTTCGGACCGGCCAGTTGGATGACCTTCGCGGTCGCCTGTTGGACCAGCGCCGTGGAGTCTCTGGCCAATCCGCCCATCCCGCCGCATGATCGGCGGACCGCCGGTTTCACCCATGTTTGATCGAGGCACGCCATGGGCGGACGCACCTTCCTGACCAACCTCTTCTTCGGCAAGGAGGCCGCCGTCCGGCGCGCCGCGGCGAAGACGAAGTCGATCCGCGACCTGCCGGACCGCAAGCTGCTGGCCGAGGCCTATATCCCGGCCTTCGCCGCGGACCGCGGGCGCATCCTCTGGGTCGGCTGCCGCGCCTATACCGCCACCGACTACGCCGCGCTGGAGACCCAGGGCGCCGAGGTCTGGACCACGGATATCGATCCGTCTGCCGCGCGCTGGGGCCGCGAGGGCCGTCACCGCACCGGCGACCTGTGCGAGATCGATCAGGTCTTCGCCGACCTGACCTTCGATGCGGTGATCTGCAACGGCGTGCTCGGCTTCGGCGTCGATGAGGTCGAGGCCCAGCGCCGCGCCTTCGCCGCCATGGCCGCCATCCTTCGCCCCGGCGGCCGCCTGCTGCTGGGCTGGAACAGCGACCGGATCGCCGACCTCGTCGCCGCCGGACTGCCGGACGAGTGGTTTGTCGTCGCCGACCACGCGGGCCAGCCCGCCCGCGTCCGCTTCGACGCCGTCACCCACGTCTATGACAGCCTGATCCGTCGCTAGGCCGGGCGCGCCGTCGACTTGCGGGGAATCAGGGTCGGGGCCGCCCGCGAGATCGGATCGCCATGCGCATCCGGCCCCTCGATCAGCAGGTCCAGCGCCCGCGCCGCCACCTGATCAAACGGAATGCGGACGGTGGTCAGCGGCGTCGGCAGGTGGCTGACGATCGGGATGTCGTTGTAGCCGACCACGGAGACGTCGCCCGGCACGTTCAGGCCCGCCTGCGTCAGGGCCGAGACCGCGCCGATGGCGGTGTTGTCATTGACGGCGAAGATGGCGGTCGGCCGCTCCGACAGGGCGATCAGTTGGCGCGCGGCGCGATGCCCGCCCTCCAGCCCGAAGGTCGAGGGAACCACCCATTCAGGCCGGACCTCGATCCCGGCCTCGGCCATCGCCTGCCGATAGCCCTCGACCCGGCCGACGGCGTTCGAGGCGTCCGCCGGCCCGGCGATCAGGCCGATGCGCCTGTGGCCCAGATCGATCAGGTGACGCGTGGCGAGGAACCCGCCCAGCCGGTCGTCCCCGACGGAGGAGGGGTGGATCTCGTCGGTCCGCAGGGCCAGCACGAACCGCACCCCCTGCGCCGCCAGCCGCTCGGCGAAGCCGTCTCCGATTCGCGCTGTGGCCAGCACCAGTCCGTCCACGCCGCGCGCCAGAAGCATGTCCACCGTCCGCTGGTTCGCCGCCGGATCGTCATCGGTGGTCGCCACGATGGTGAAGCGCTGGTGCCGCCCGGCCGCCCTGGCCAAGGCCTCGTAGAGCATGGCCATGACGGTGTCGGTCAGGCGCGGCACGATGACGCCGATCATGCCCGTCGAGCCCCGGCGCAGATTGGCCGCCGACACGTCGCGCACATAGCCCAGCTCGGCGGCGACGCGGCGCACCAGTTGCGCCGTCTCGCTGTTCGAGGGACGCGCGCGCTCGTCCAGGAAGCGGGAGACGCTGCTCTTCGACACGCCGGTCGCCCGCGCGATGTCGAGGATGGTCACGCGACCGTTGTCCCCCCTGGTGTCCGTCATCGTTCGTCCGGCGCTCCCCTGCGCGACATCCTGACGCCGGGCTTGACGCCCCTTGAGTCGAATGTAAAGTGGGAACGTTCCCGGCATCGTTCCCACTCAGTGATGCCCATAAGAAACTCCAGAGAGGATTTCCCCATGAGCGTCATGGATCTGCGCGGCCTCAGCCCGGCTCCGGTCACCGTCTTCACCCGCGATGGCGAGGTCGACTACGCCGCCAACGCCCAGCTGGCCAAATGGCTGGTGTCGATCGAAGGCGTGAAGAGCCTGGTCATCCTCGGCCACGCCGGTGAGGGCACCTTCCTGACCGTTGAAGAGCGCCTGAAGCTCATCGAAACCTACGCCGAAGCCGTGGACGGCGCCGTGCCGATCATCGCCGGCATCACCGGCGAAGGCACCAAGGTCGCCGCCGAGGAAGCCAAGGCCTCGAAGGCCGCCGGCGCCACCGGCGCCCTGGTCTATCCGAACCACGGCTGGCTGCGCTTCGGCTTCCAGAAGGGCGCCCCGCAGGATCGCTACAGGGCGATCTGGCAGGAGTCCGGCCTGGAGTGCATCCTCTTCCAGTACCCCGACGCGACCAAGGCCTCCTACGATCTGCAGACGCAGATCGACATCGCCACCCAGGACGGCGTCGTCGCCACCAAGAACGGCGTGCGCAACATGAAGCGCTGGTACACCGAGATCCCGGAACTCAAGAAGGTCGCCCCCGAACTGCAGGTCCTGTCGTGCCATGACGAATGGCTGCTGCCGACCATGTTCGACGTCGACGGCCTGCTGGTCGGCTACGGCAACATCGCGCCGGAACTGCTGGTCAAGCTGATCGAGGCCGGCAAGGCGCAGGACTATCCGGAAGCCCGTCGCATCTTCGAGCAGCTGCTGCCGGTGACCAAGGCCGTCTATCACCGCGGGTCGCACATGGAGGGCACCGTCGCCCTGAAGCTGGGCCTCGTGAAGCGCGGCGTGCTTGACCACGCCACCATCCGCGAGCCGCTCAAGAACCTGGGCGAGGCCGCCGAGCGCGAAATCTTCGCCGCCTTCGACGCCGCCGGCATCGGCCCCGTCTCGGGCACGGCCATCGCCGCCGAATAGTCGAAAGGGGCTCCGCGTCGAAAGGCGCGGGGCCCTTTTGCTTCCGGGGTGGTCCCGCACCGCCCCTCAAGCGTATCACCGCATTGATGGCCCCTCAGAAGAGTCACGGTGCAAGGGAAGAAACAGCCAGGCGCAGTCGGTCGGGGGATCGGCGCGCCCGAAAGGAATGTCATGTCGCACCGTGACGCAGTGGACGCGGCCAAGCCCGCGACCCCGCCCGGAATCGCCACCAACCGGTCGATGCTCGCCAAGCTGGCGCTGATCGGCCCCGCCTTCATCGCCGGCGCCTGGCAGTTCGGCCCGGGCAACCTGGCCTCGGCCATCGAGGCCGGCAGCGCCTTCGGCTACGCCCTGATCTGGGTGATCATCATCTCGACCATCCTGATGATCTTCTTCACCGACATGAGCGTGCGGGTCGGCATCGCCTCGCCCCATTCGATGATCGGCACCATCAAGCACACCCTCGGCAAGCCGGTCGGCATTTTCGCCGGTTTCGGGGTCTTCTTCATCACCCTCTGTTTCTCGGTCGGCAATGCAGCCGGTTCGGGGCTGGCCCTGTCCATGCTGTTCGGGGGCAATGCGGTCTTCTGGACCCTGGTGGTCACCCTCGCCGTGGCCTTCATCCTGCTGGTCCGCAATGTCTACAAGACGGTCGAGCGGGCGCTGCTGGTGCTGGTCGCCATGATGGCCATCGGCTTCGTCGGCAGCGCCTTCCTGGCCCGCCCGGACTGGGCCGCCGGCGTTTCCGGCATGCTGCCCAGCTTCCCCGCCGGCGCCGAGCTGCTGATCGTGGCGCTGGTCGGCACCAATTTCTCGATCAACGCCGCCTTCTTCACCAGCTACGCCACCAAGGCCCGCGGCATCCGTCGTGACCAGTATGCGGACTCGACCCTGACCGACACCATCCCGGGCATCGTCGCGCCGGGCATCATGACCGCCCTGGTCATCATGGTCGCCGCCGCAGTGCTGGGTCACACCGGCCAGCGCGTCGAGACCCTGCCGCAGCTGGCGGGCGTGTTCGAGCCTCTCGCTGGCCAGTTCGGCTACTACGTCTTCGTCATGGGCTTCTTCGCCGCCGCCTTCTCCTCGATGCTGGCCAATGCGACGGCGGGCGGAACCCTGCTGTCCGACGGCCTCGGCTGGGGCGGGTCGTTCGACTCGATCAAGACCAAGCTCCTCGTCGGCTGCGTGCTGGCCTTCGGCCTGGCGGTCACCGCCTTCGCTCCCGGTTCGCGGGTCCAGCTGATCATCCTGGCCCAGGCCATGACCGTGCTGGTCGCGCCGATGCTGGGCGTCCTGCTGGTCCTGATGGCCAACAACAAGCTGCTCGGCGATCTGCGCAACAAGTGGTGGCACAACCTCTTCGCCATCATCGGGCTGATCTCGATCTTCGCTACCAGCACCCTGCTGATCCTCAGCCTCACGGGCGTCGTCTCGCGCTGATCGCGACCGCCCCGCGCCCCACTCCTCCCCGGAGTTCCCCGTCGGTCGGTTGACCGGCGGGGAGGGCGCCCCTGCCGACTTCAGGAGACACTCCATGACGGTTCACCCCGACCGGCGCGTGCTGCGCCGTGGCCGCCGCCCCGCCCTCGCGCTGGCCCTTCCGGCCCTGATGGCCATGGCGATCCCCGCCTTCGCCCAGGAAGCCCCGACGACCCCGGCGCCCGCCGGGCCCCAGCCCTATCCCCGCAACGCCATAGGCAACGGCCCCGTGATCGGCGGCTATGGCGAGGCCCGCTGGGCCGAGGACTGGTCCGCCCTGCGCGATCCCGAACGCCGCAAGGACATCTGGGACCGACTGAAATATATCCCGCTGAGCTCGGACGGCGACGTCTGGCTCAGTCTGTCGGGGGAGATGCGCGCGCGCACCGCCCTGACCACCAGCCCCGGCCTGCGCGACAGCCCGGACCAGAGGCTGGACACCCTGCGCCTCGTCGGCGGCGCCGATCTTCGCGTCGGCCGTCACCTGCGTTTCTTCGGCGAGGTCGCCCACGGCAATGCGGGCGGCGACAACTACGGCAATCCCGTCGGCGCCATCCGCAACGATCTGGCCGTAACCCAGGCCTTCGTCGATGTCATGGGCGAGGTCGGCGGCTATGAGGTCGGCGCCCGCTACGGTCGCCAGTTCTTCCTCGACGGTTCGCCCTATCTGGTCAGCACCCGCAACGGCGCGACCATCCTGATGCCGTTCAACGGCGTGCGCGGCTGGGTTCGCGGCCAGAACTGGCGGGCCGACGCCTTCGACCTGCGCCCGACCCTGCTGGGGACCGGCGACGCCTCGGATGATCGCAGCGATAAGGGGCGGCGCTTCAGCGGCGTGAACCTCAGCACCCGCGTCCCGGCCGACTGGGTCGGCGGCTCGCGCCTGTTCTTCGATCCCTTCGTCTGGCGCCAGACCATGGACGCCCGGCGCTGGGGCCCGGTCACCGCGCACGAGGAGCGCAACTATGTCGGCGCCCGTCTCTGGGGCCAGGCCGGTCCGGTCCAGCTGGACTGGTCCGTCGCGCACCAGACCGGCGAGTTCGGCGGCCGCGACATTGAGGCCCTGAACGTCTTCACCAACCAGAGCATGGCGGTGGGCGAGGGGGCGAACGCGCCGCGCGTCAGCCTGCGGGTCGACTACGGCTCGGGCGGCGGCGCCTATGACGGCGGGACCATTCGCAACGCTGTCACCCCGATGGGCGTGCCGATCTTCTACAGCTACCAGAACGTCTTCAACCCGGTGAACATGATCGCCGTCGTGCCGGGCGTCACCGTCCGTCGCGGCAAGACCAGCGTCACCGGCGAGGTCCAGCTGACCTGGCGCGCGTCCGAGCGCGACGCCGTCTATCGCGCCACCGACCTGCCCTATGCGGGCACCGAGGCGGTGGACGGCACGCGCGTCGGCGAGGTCTGGCGCTTCCAGGTTCAGCACAACCTGTCGCCCCGCGTCAGCCTGCTGGGCCGCTACGAGCATCTGGCCGCCGGCGAGGTGCTGCGCGACGCGGGCTACGCCAACTCGGACTATCTGACCGCCTGGGTGAACCTGCGGTTCTAGGCCCGGGCCTGTCTCCCGGTCAGCGCGGCTGGACGGTGGTGTAGTGGATCAGGTCAAAGCGGATCTGCACATTGATCGTGCAGTCCGCGCTGGCCACGCTCTTCAGCGCCTCGGCCAGCCGCGACCCCAGTTCGCGCGCGAACGCCTCGTCCCGATGCGGCTTGGGCAGCATGGACAGGGTCAGGAAGACATGGCTGTGCAGGAAGTCGGCCACCGGATGCGCCCGGCCCTTGCACACGCCCGACGCCGTATCGAACCCGCCGATCACCGTCTGGATCGCCTGCAGCGTCTCGACCGGCGCCAGCGACTGGTCAGCGGAATAATAGAGATCGGCCTGAGGCATCGGGGGCTCCATGGTGAGGCTTGTCCGCTTCAACGCAGATGACCCCGGTCGGGACGTTTCAGCGGCGGGCGGAATGAGGCGGTGGCGGACAGAGAGGGATTCGAACCCTCGGTACGCTTTCACGTACACACGCTTTCCAAGCGTGCGCGATCGACCACTCCGCCACCTGTCCGTTTCCACGACGCGTCGTAGAGCGCCGGACGGTCCATCCGGCGAGGGGCGCTGATTAGAACAGTCAGCCCCCCTCGGCAAGCGCCTGTTTAGGCCCCATATGGGCGAAGAACGATTTGTCCGGAGTTCTCCCATGCTCTCGCAGAAGACCACCCTGCCCACCGCCGCCGCCGCCCTGCCGGGCCGCGACACGCCCCTGCATACCGACGAGGTCCATTTCGTCAGCGGCCGCCCGCTGAAAGGGCCATATCCGGAGGGCTTCCAGACCGCCATCTTCGGCATGGGCTGTTTCTGGGGCGTGGAGCGGATCTTCTGGCAGCTGCCGGGCGTCTGGGTGACCTCGGTCGGCTATACCGGTGGCCTCACGCCCAACCCGACCTATGAGGAGACCTGCACCGGCCTCACCGGCCACACCGAGGTGGTCAAGGTCGTCTTCAATCCGGCGGAGATCAGCTACGCCGAACTGCTCAAGGCCTTCTGGGAGAACCACGACCCGACCCAGGGCATGCGTCAGGGCAATGATATCGGCACCACCTACCGCTCGGCGATCTACTATCTGAACGACGAACAGAAGGCCGAGGCCGAGGCGTCGCGCGACGCCTATCAGGCCGCGCTGGACAAGGCGGGCCGGGGCCAGATCACCACCGAGATCACCGAGGCCGGCCCCTACTATTTCGCCGAGGACTACCACCAGGGCTATCTGGCCAAGAACCCGGCCGGCTACTGCGGCATCGGCGGCACCGGCGTGGTCTGCCCGATCGGCATCGGCGTTTCGGCCTGACGATGGACAGGGCAGGGATAGGCAAGGTCTGCCTGGCCCTGCCCGGCGCCACGCTGGACCATCCGTTCGGCGACGACCACGACGCCTACCGGATCGGCGGCAAGATTTTCGTCATGGTCGGCGGCGAGGGCGGGGTGTCCTTCAAGGTCTCGGACATCGCCTATGCGGTGCTGACCGAGGAGGGCCGGGCGCGCCCGGCGCCCTATCTGGCCCGCGCCAAATGGGTGAACCTGCCCGATCCCGCCGCCTGGCCCGACGACGAACTGGCCGAGCATTTCGCCATCGCCCATTCAATCATCGCGGCGAAGCTGACGCGGAAGCAGCGGGCGGAGCTGGGATTGGCGTAGGCGATCAATCGACGGTTCGTAAAACGCCGATTTTTCAATTTGTCGAAATGGCAAAGCGATGGTCTCCTTCGCCGCTCGGGGGAGACACACCATGATCGTCAGACACATCGCGCTTGTCAGCGCCTGCGCCGTCGCACTCATCGCCTGCCAGCCCGCGCCGGAGAAGGCCGCCGTCGCGGAGGGACCACGCGTGATCGCCGCCACCGACATTGAGGCGGGCCGCTATCTGATCCTGACCGGGGGCTGCAATGACTGCCACACGCCGGGCTATCCGCAGCGGGGCGGCCGCATCCCCGAGAGCGAGTGGCTAAAGGGCTCCGGGACCGGCTTCTACGGCCCGTGGGGCACGACCTATCCGCACAATCTGCGCCGCACCGTCGCCGGGATGAGCGAGGACGACTGGGTCGAGATGCTGAACACCCGCGAGGCCCTGCCGCCCATGCCCTGGCCCAGCGTTCGGGCCATGGCCGACGCCGACAAGCGGGCGGTCTATCGCTACATCAAATCCCTGCCGCTCGAAGGCGATCCGGCCCCGACGGGCTTGCCGCCGGGTCAGGTCCCGACCACGCCTTATGAGAACATGATGCCCCACGGGGCGGGGGCGCAGGGCTGATCAGTCCGTTTGCGGATCGGGCTCCAGCAAGGCCTGCATGGCATTCCATGCGGCGGCCAGCGCTCCATCGACTTCGCCCGGCAGGATGCGACCTTCGATGACCTCGGCCGGCGCGGCGCGACGGTAGGCGAGCACCCGGCCCGTGCGCTCGTCTTCCACCAGGTGGACGGTCCAGCCCGTCTGCAGGTCCTCAAGATATTCGCTCCGGTCCAGCGGGCGCCCGATGCTATGGGCTGACCACCGTTCCGTCGTCGCGCGTTCGGCGAGGGCGGGGTCATTGTAGCAGCTGTCCAGCAGCGCGATGAGTTCCGACGCCGGCAGGGCGTACAGTCCGTCATCACGCCTGTGCCCACGATCCGCGAGGTGATGGCGCAGTCCGTCCTCGGCATAGCCGGCATAGGTCGCCAGTTCGGGATCGCCGATCTCTCTCCCGGCGATCCAGTAGGTCAGATGCACCATGGGACACAGACCACTGAACGGGTCCGGCTGATCCGCAGGGATCTCGAGCTCGATCGCGAATGTCGCCCTGTCCCCGAACAGCAAGCTCAAGGCCGCCCCTTCTCCTCGGCGATCCAGCGATTCATCCGCTCATCCAGCAGGGCCATGGGCAGGGGACCGTCAACCAGCAGGGCGTCGTGGAAGCGGCGCACGTCGAAGCGGTCGCCCAGCTCTGCCTCGGCGCGGCTGCGGATGGCGCGCAGGCGGATTTCCCCGACCTTGTAGGCCGTCGCCTGTCCCGGCCAGCCGATATAGCGCTGCAGCTCGGTCTCGATGTTGTGGGTGGCCAGGGCCGAGTTGTCGCGGAAGCAGGCGCGGGCCTGTTCGATGTCCCAGCCCAGCCAGTGAATGCCGGTGTCCGCCACCAGACGACAGGCCCGCCACATCTCGTAGCTGAGGCGTCCGAACCGCTCATAGGGCGTGCGGTAGAAGCCCATTTCCTCGCCCAGGAACTCGGCATACAGGCCCCAGCCCTCGACGAAGGCGGTCACGTCCACGCTGCGGCGGAAATAGGGACCTTCCTCGGCCTCCTGCTGCAGGGCGATCTGCAGGTGGTGGCCGGGGACCGCCTCATGCAGGGTCAGGGCGGGCAGCTCATACAGGGGACGCTGGTCCAGCTTGCCGGTGTTGACCATGTAGCCGCCGGCGATGCCGTTCTCCATGGAGCCGGGGAAGTAGCGGCCGGTGGTGTAGTTGGCCTCGATCTCCAGCGGCACAGGCCGCACTCCATAGGGCGTGCGCGGCAGGGTTCCGAACAGGGCGGGAAGGCCGTCGTCTGACCGCTTGGCCATCTCCGACGCCTTCTCCAGCAGCTGTTCGCGGCTGGTGGCGTAGAACTGCGGATCGGTGCGCAGGAAGTTCAGGAAGCTGGCGAAGTCGCCGGTCCAGCCCGCCGCCTGCATCTCCGTGTCCATCCGCGCCCGGATGCGCGCCACCTCCTGCAGGCCAAGCTGGTGCACCTCGTCGGGGGTCATGTCGGTGGTGGTGTAGCCGCGCACCAGGAAGGCATAGAGGTCACGCCCGCCCGGCCGGTGGGCCAGCCCCAGCGTCTCGGGCGCGCGGGGCAGATAGTCCTCGCGCAGGAACCGCGCCCATTCGCGCCGCTCCGGCATGATGCGGTCGGCGACCACGGCGCGGGCGCGGGCGGTCAGCGCCGCCTGCCGGTCCGCCGGGATGGAGGCGGGCAGGGCGGCGAACGGCTTCAGCAGCGGGTCGGCCTCCGGCGTCAGCGCCGCCTCCGGCTCGATCAGCGTCAGGGCGTTCTCGACGATGGAGCGCGGCTGGACCAGTCCGGTCTCCAGTCCCCGCTGCGCCGCCGCCCGCTGGTCGCTGTAGAAGCGCGGCAGGCCCTCCAGACGCGCGATATAGAGCTCGGCGTCCTCGGCGCTGGTGATCCGCGTCACCGCCGCCAGATAGCCTGCCGTCTGGCCCGGCCCGCCCTCGGAGCTGAAGGCGTCGATGCGGCCGGTGTCCAGCGGGATGCGGTCCCGCGCGCGCCGGATCACATAGGTCAGGAAGGCGTGGTTCAGCCGGTCATCCGGCGTCAGCGTCGCCGCGTCCAGCGCCGCCAACCGGTCGGCGAAGCCCTTCAGAACCGGCTCCTGCGCGACCTCGAAGGCGCGCGAGGCGTCGGGCAACCGGCCTTGTGCGGCCCGGTCACCCTCCATCCCCGCCGTGATCGGATCCACCGACCGCAGATAGGTCTCATAATCGGTCAGGATGCGCGCCAGCGCGGCGTTCTCGGCATGCTGCACCGCCGACGCGGGCGTCGGCGCGGACGTCGGCGTCTGGGCCAGGGCGACGGGCGCGGCGCAGACCGCCAGCAGGGCCGCCGCCGAGGCGGCGAGGATGGTCTTCTTCATGGGGCTCCCTCCCGGATCCGGGGCCGGACTGCACCGGAGCGGAGCCGTTCCGTCAACCGCAGAAGGCGAAGAACCGTTCGACGCGGTCGCCCGAGCCCGGCTGGGGCGCATAGGCGTGACGTTCCTCCCCCTGCCACAGCGCCAGCCAGCCGAGGCGGCGGAAGCGCTGGAAGACCGGATCGCCCGCCTTGGCCTCGGCGGTCAGGAACAGGCCGTCGTTCAGCTCCGACGGCTCGGACAGCGCCGGATAACGCTCTGTGTCGCCCCCCGATTCCAGATGGATCTCGGCGGCGGCGCCCTCCGGGGCCAGGGTGCTCAGCGCCAGCCGGCCGGTGCTCTTGCGGCATTCCATGCCGATCCGCAGGTCGTCGCTCTCTTCCAGCCCGTAGGCCAGCAGCGCGCCGTCGCCGTCCTGATGGAAGAACCAGTCGTAGCCCTCCACCGGCGCGGGCGCGCCCGACGAGGCGACGCTCAGCCCCATGCCGGGTTGCGAGGTCGTGCCGCACGCGGCCAGCGCCAGCGTCAGGCTGGACAGCACGAACAGGGCGGGGACGCGCATGGGAACCTCCGGGTCAGCCGGAGCACAGTTCCGCGAACCGGCGCAGCTTGGCAAGATGGGCGGCCGGAACCTCGACGGTTCTGCGCTGTTCACCCACAGCCACGCCCAGCGGTCCGCCCGCGGCGAAGGCGGCGAAGACCGGGTGATCGGTGCGCAGGGCCAGCTTCAGGCTGCCGCCCCGTCCGGCCTGCGCCTCGGCGACGGCGGCGGCGCTTCCCGCCGTGATCCGCGCCATGCCGGGCGTCGCCTGCTCGCCGCCATAGACGGTCAGGCGCGCGACATTGCTGCCGGGCTCGCACTCCAGCGTCGAACGCAGGTTGGCGGTATCCGGCACCTCATTGGCCAGCACCACGGGCGTGTCGTCGCTGTACAGGGTCCAGGTCCAGGCGGCCTCGGACGGCGCCGCCGCCGCGGTCTGCGGCCACAGGGCAAGGGCCGCCGTGGCGGCCAGAATGGCGATCATGGGTTCAGCCCCCGCTGATGTGTCTGACCTTAAGACGTGGTCAGACGTGATCGGTTCCGCAATAGGCGAAGAAGCGATCGATCATCGCCCGCTCGGCGGCGGTGGCGGTCAGCTGGAATTGCCCGGCCTCGCCCTCGACCGTCAGACGACCGGTGCGGGCCATGGCCTGCATGGTCGGATCGCGCAGCGAGATGGTGGCCTCATCCTCCATCCCGCCGGTCATCGGATCGATGGCCGCCTCGGTCATAGAAGCCCGCATCAGGCGCGGGCTGGCGGGCTGGACGTCGCCGTAGATCACTGCCTGCGCCCGACCGGGCTCGCAGGTCATCATCAGCGCCAACTGGTCCGAGTTCTCGACGCCATAGGCCAGCTTGGCCATGGCCCCCTCGTTGCTGAGGTGCCAGCCCATGCCCGGCTGCCCCGCGTCCACATTGGTGGCGCTGGACTGCGCGGCGAAGGCGATCAGGCCCAGGGCGGCGACGGCGGGAATGGCGAACTTCAACATGGACTAACACTCACCTCTGATCGGCAAACGTTGATGTCCGTTAAGAGTTCACGGCTCAGCTGAACGCTGGCTGACGAAATTCACCCCGTGATGGAAAAGACGCGGTGGCCGCTGGGGTGGAACTGGCCCAGATGCCTGGTCGAGCGGGCGTTGAGCCACGCCAGTGATTGGTGATTGGTGATTGGTGGTTCGATGCGGCCTGGATCTGGGGCGAGGCGCGAGCGGGCGGTTCAGCCGCCGCCCACCAATCACCAATCACCAACCACCAATCACTTCCCAGCCGCCATCGAAACCGGTTGGCCGCCACCGACCGAGTCGCCGCAATCAGAACGGCGAGAACCGCTCCACCAGCGACTGGGCGGCCGGGGTGGCCTGCATGCGGCTGATGTCGCCACGGCCGCCGTAGCTGATGCGAGCCTCGGCGATCTGGGTGTGGTTGATGGTGTTGGCGGCCGAGATGTCCTCGGGGCGCACGATGCCGGCGACGGTCAGTTCGCGCACCTCGCGGTTGGTGCGCACTTCCTGCCGACCCTGGATGATCAGGTTGCCGTTGGGCAACACGTCCGACACCACGGCGGCGATGGTCAGGCTGACCTTCTCGGCCCGGTTCACCGAGCCGTTGCCCGTCGCGTTGGACTCGCCTTCCATGCCGACCATGGTGGCGGGGTCGAAGCCGCCGGGGAAGGCCCGGCCGATGCTGCTTTCCAGCCCGAAGAAATTGGTCACCCCGCCCGAGGCCGAGTTGCTGCGGCTGCGGTTGGTCGAGTTGTTGGTCTGGGCGCGGTCGTCGATGTCGATGTTGACCGTCAGGATGTCGCCGACGCGGCGGGCGCGCTGGTCGCCGAAGAAGGTGCGGGCGCCCGTCCGCCACAGGCTGTTGGCGCTGGCGGCGCGATCGGCGCGCTGCTGGTCCGCCGAGGGCAGATAGACCTGATGGGCGGGCACCATGGCCGCCGGATAGTTGATCGCCGACAGGTCGGGACCGCGCACGGCCTCGATGGCGGTCGAACAGGCGCCCAGCGACAGGGCGGACAGGGCGGCGGCGGTCAGGATCATGGCTTTACGCATGGAACTTTCCCCTATCGGGCGGCGAACTGTTGGGTGCGGGCGGTCTGGGCGGCGGGACCGGCGATGGCGCGGCCCGGCCCGGTGGCCACGGTGTCGATGATGCGGTTGGATTGCAGGTTGCGGACCGCCAGCGACTGGCCTTCCGCGGCATTGCCTTCGGCCCGGCCGGTGATGGTCAGGCGGACGCCGCCGGTCTCGTAGATGACCTCGACCATGTCGTTGCGGCTGATCACCCGCTGGCCCGGAGCGACGCGGGCGGGGGCGGCATAGCCTGCCGGGGCGACCACGGCGGGCGCGGCGGAAACGGCGCCGCCCGGCGCCATGCCGGCGTCGCGCACGACCACCCGGCGCAACCCGGTCGGATTTGCCCAGTGCAGCCCCGCCTGACGCGCCAGGCTCTGCAGCTGGCCGGCCTCGAACACGATCGAGGGGCCGGCGCGACGGCCGACGACCACATTGGCCGCCCCGTCCGCGCCGTCGAAAATGTCGCCCAGGGTGACCTGGCCGTCGGTGTCCACCGGATTGGCCTTCAGCGTCACCGGACCGGCGAGGGCAGGGCCCGCGAGCGCCAGCGTCACGGCGCTGACGGCGGCCAGGATCAGGGACTTCACGACTTCACCTGCGCGCTGACCGACAGCATCTGGTCGGCGGTGGTGATGACCTTGGAGTTCATCTCATAGGCCCGCTGGGCGATGATCAGGGCCGAGATTTCCGACACCGCATCGACGTTCGAGGACTCGGTGAACTTGTGCAGGATGTCGCCGTAGCCGATCTCGCCGGGCGCGCCGACGTTGGCCGGGCCGGACGCCGCCGTCTCCAGCAGCAGGTTGTCGCCGATGGCTTCCAGGCCCGCCTCGTTGAAGAAGGTCGCCAGTTCGATCTGGCCGACGACCTGCGGGGCCGTGTTGCCGTCGGTGAACACCTGCACCTGGCCGGACTTGGAGATCTGAACGTCGACCGTGTCCTGCGGGATGTTGATGTTCGGCTGCACCGCATAGCCGTCGTCGGTGACCAGCTGGCCCTCGCCGTTGATCGAGAAATTGCCGGCGCGGGTGTAGGCCGTCTCGCCCGACGGCATCAGGATCTGGAAATAGCCCTGACCGTCGATGGCCATGTCGTACCGGCCGCCGGTCAGCTGGGGCGTGCCCTGTTCGGTGATGCGATAGACCGCTCCGGCCTTCACGCCGGCGCCGATCTGGATGCCGGTCGGCACGACCGTGCCCTGGGTCGAGGACTGCGCGCCCATGCGTTCCAGGTTGTGGTAGAGGAGATCCTGGAACTCTGCCCGTTGGCGCTTGTAGCCAATGGTGTTCATGTTCGCGATGTTGTTGGAGATGACCTCCACGTTCAGCTGCTGGGCTTCCATGCCCGAAGCTGCGGTTCTGAGTGCGCGCATGTCTCAGTCCTCCCTTACGACGCCCGGCCCAGCCGCTCGACGGAGCGACGGGACAGGTCGGTGGTGTTTTCGATCATCCGGGTCACGCTCTCGTAGGCGCGCTGGATCTCGATCAGGTTGGTGATCTCGAGGATCGGATTGACGTTGGAGCCTTCCAGCATGCCCTGACGCACGCGGGCGTCGGTGGCTTCCATGCTCGCGGCGTTGGAGGCGTTGCGGTACAGGCCGTCGCCGCTCTTCTCGAGCGCGCCCAGGCTGTCGAAGCGCACGACCGTCAGGCGGCCGACGACCTCGTCCTCCTGGCTGATGGTGCCGTCGGCGCCGACCGAGATTGGGCCGCGCTGCGGGTCCACGATGATCTCGCCGCCGTCGCCCAGCACCGCCTTGCCCTGTTTGGTGGTCAGGCGGCCGGTCGGGTCCAGGGTGAAGCCGCCGTCGCGGGTATAGGCCTGTCCGTTGCCGTCCTGCACGGTGAAGAAGGCGCCTTCGCCCTCGATGGCGAAGTCCAGCGAACGGCCGGTCTGGGACAGGGGAGCTTGGCCGAAGTCGCGGCCCACGCCGTTGTCCAGCACGAAGCTGACGCCCGGACGCACGAAGGCGTTGCGGGCCCGCTCGCCGATCTCCTCGCCGACCATCAGCTGCTCGACCTTGAAGCCGGTCGTGTCGGCGTTGGCGATGTTGTTGGCGACGATGTCCAGCTCGCGCCGAAGCGTCATCTGGCGGGACAGTCCAACATAGGCGGCGTTTTCCACGGGCGGCTCCTTTCGCCCTTCGCCGTCGCAACGGTCGTGCCAACAGGGTTAATCCAGTCGTGGCGGGGGTTTCAGCCGCAAAGCTGCATTGGGCGCCCGGCAGGATTTGCCGATCGTAAACGGCTCGTTAACCAAAACAGGGCGATTTTGGAGCCTGAGATTCTCGGGGCGCGGGGCGCATGCTGAAGCTGGGCAAGAAGAAGGACGCGGACGCCAACCTGCCGGCCGTCACCGACGGTGAGGGCGGGGAAGGCGAGGGCGCGCCCGCCAAGAAGAAGATCCCGCTGCTGTTCATCATCATCCCGGCCGCCGTCGTGGTGCTGGGCGGGGGCGGCGCGGCCGCCTTCATGCTGATGCAGCCCAAGCCCGCCGCCGCCGAGGGCGAGCATGGCGAGGCCGCCGGTGACCACGGCGCCGAGAAAAAGGGCGGCGACCACGGCAAGAAGTCCGAGAAGAAGGGCGGTGATCACGGCGGCGGCGCCGAGGGCGAGCCCAATCCCGCCCTGGGGACCATCGCCGAAGGCCCGGACGGCGTCACCTTCTACACCCTCCCGGACATGGTGATGAACATCCAGTCCGCGGATGGCCGCCCGACCTACCTCAAGCTCAAGCTCACGCTTGAGATGCAGGACGCCGACGTCGCCCACCAGCTGCAGGGCGAGATGCCGCGCATGAACGACATGTTCCAGGGCTTCCTGCGCGAACTGCGTCCCGAGGACCTGGCTGGTTCGGCCGGCAGCTTCCAGCTGCGCGCCGAGATCCTGCGCCGCGTCAACCTGATCGCCGCCCCCGGCAAGGTCGACGCCGTGCTGATCGAAGAAATGCTGGTCCAGTAGCCCATGACCGACGCCGCCTTCGCCGATGACAACGACCCGTTCGCCGAGCCGCTGGCCGACGACCGGCCCATCGCGACCGAGCGGGTTCTGAACCAGGACGAGATCGACAGCCTCCTCGGCTTCGATCTCGGCGACGACGACGGCAACGAGCGTTCGGGCATCCGGGCGATCATCAACTCGGCGCTGGTCTCCTATGAGCGCCTGCCTATGCTCGAGATCGTCTTCGACCGCCTCGTGCGGCTGATGACGACGTCCCTGCGCAACTTCACCTCGGACAACGTCGAGGTCAGCCTCGACAACATCTCGTCGATCCGCTTCGGCGACTATCTCAACTCGATCC
>JAVHYH010000254.1 GCA_031119155.1 Brevundimonas sp. | reverse complement strand
GTCCGGGAGGGACGGGATCCGCCCCTGGACGCCGCTCTGGCCAATCTGCGTCAGCAGGCCGCCGTCCGCGCCGCCGCCGATCTCTCAGCCGGCGACGGGGCGAACCTTCCCTGACGCCTCGCGGGCGCGTTCGCGGGCCTGATCGGTGTCCGCGCCTCGCGCCAGCGCCACGCCCATGCGGCGACGCTCGAAGCTCTCGGGCTTGCCGAACAGGCGCAGGTCGGCGGTCGGCACCGACAGGGCCTCGGCCACGCCCTCGAAGGCGATGCCGACGGCGTCCATCCCGCCATAGATGACCGCGCTGGCGCCCGGCTCGCGCTGGCTGACGTCCACCGGCAGGCCGAGGATGGCGCGGGCGTGCAGGGCGAACTCGCTCATCGTCTGGGTGGCCAGCGTCACCAGTCCGGTGTCATGCGGGCGGGGGCTGACTTCCGAGAACCAGACCTGGTCCCCCTTCACGAACAGCTCCACCCCGAACACGCCCAGACCGCCCAGCGCGTCCGTGACCTTGCGGCCGATGTCCTGCGCCGAGGCTAGCGCCGCCGCCGTCATCGCCTGCGGCTGCCAGCTCTCGACATAGTCGCCCTTCACCTGGCGGTGGCCGATCGGGGCGCAGAAGTCGGTGCGGATCGATCCGTCCGCCGCCTTCGACCGCACGGTCAGCAGGGTGATCTCGAAATCGAAGTCGATGCGGCCCTCGACGATCACCGTCGCCGTTTCGACCCGCCCGCCGGACTGGGCGTAGGCCCAGGCGTTGGCGGCGTCCTCGATGGCCTCGATCATCGATTGGCCCTTGCCCGAGGACGACATCACCGGCTTCACGAACACCGGCAGGCCGATCTCGTGCGCGGCCGCGGCCAGTTCATCCGCCGAAGTGGCGAAGGCGTAGGGGCTGGTCGGCAGGCCCAGCTCTTCGGCGGCCAGACGGCGGATGCCTTCGCGGTTCATGGTCAGCTGGGTTGCACGGGCGGTCGGGATCACGGTGGCCATCCCGGCCTCCTCGATCCGCGCCAGAACGTCCGTGGCGATGGCCTCGATCTCGGGCACGATGATGTGCGGGGCCTCGGCCATGATGACGCCGTTCAGCACCTGCGGGTCGGTCATCGGGATAACGTGGCTACGGTGCGCCACCTGCATGGCCGGCGCATTGGGATAGCGGTCCACCGCGATCACCTCGGCGCCCAGTCGCTGCAGCTCGATGGCCACCTCCTTGCCCAGCTCGCCCGAGCCGAGAAGCATCACGCGAATGGCGGAGTCGGAAAGCGGGGTGCCGAGGCGCATGGGATCAGTCTCCGGTCAGTTCGAAGGCGGCAGGGCGTACAGCCGCCGGAAGGCGTCCAGCGCGGCGCCGTGATAGATGGTGGCGTGGCTCTCGGTCGGGCGCGGCTCATAGGTCCAGCTCACGCCCGGCATGGCGAAGTCGCGCAGATTGCCGACCAGCACATCCATCGCCGCCTGCATCTCCCCGCCCTCGTCGCCGATGGTCAGGATCAGGGTGCGCGGGGCGTTGGAGTGGTCGCGCAGATGCGCCCCGGCCTGTCGCGCCAGCCGTCCGCCGTCCCACCACAGGCTGGGGCTGACGGCGACATAGGCGTCGAACATCTGCGGTTCCTTCAGGAAGGTCTCCACCACGAACAGCCCGGCCAGGCTCTCGCCCATCAGGGCCGTCTCGCCATTGGTGCGATAGCGCGCCTCGACGAAGGGCAGCACCTCATCTGTCAGGAACTGGCGGAAGCGGATCGACTGCCCCTGCGTCGGATAGCGGGCGATCAGTTCCGCATCCTCGGTCGGCAGAGCCAATTCGTTACGGCGGTCTACGGATGCCACGCCCACGACGATCACATCGCGTGTCGTCCCGACGATGGTCCCCAACTGGGCGATGCCCGAGATGTGGTGGAAGTCCTGCCCCTGTCCGCCGTCCAGCAGATAGAGCACCGGATAGGTCTGGCCGCTTTCCGCATAGCCGGGCGGCAGCCAGACATTGATCTCCCGCGTTCCGCCATAGGTCGCCGAGGGCAGGGCGAAGGACTGGCCGATGACGATGGGCGTCGGCTCGACAGTCTGCGCCGCGACCGGCGTCGCGAAGGCCAACAGGGCGAACAGGGCGGCGACGGCGCGGTTCATCAGGCGGCTCCAGCGGGTTGGATCAGGTCCCAGGCGTTGCCGTAAAGATCCTCGAACACCGCCACGATCCCGTAGGGTTCATGTCGCGGCGTCTCGCGGAAAGTCACCCCCGCCGCCGTCCAGGCTGCATGATCCCGCGCGAAGTCGTCAGTCTCGAGAAACAGCCAGACCCGCCCGCCGGCCTGATCGCCGATCCGGGCGACCTGCTCCGGCGTCGTCGCCTTGGCCAGCAGCAGGGCGGTGTCCCCACCCTTGGGCGTCACCGTCACCCACCGCTTGCCGCCGCCCATGTCGAGGTCGCTGGTCAGGTCGAAACCCAGCTTGCCGACATAGAAGGCGACAGCCTCGTGATAGTCACGAACCAGCAGGCTGACGGCGCCGAGGCGGCTCATGGATCAGAGCCGCACCTTGACCGCGTCGACCACGGCTTCGGTGGTGATGCCGAACTTCTCGTACAGCACTTCCGCCGGGGCCGAGGCGCCGAAGCCGGTCATGCCGACGAAGCCGCCGTCCTCGCCGATGAAGCGCCCCCAGCCCTGCTGGATCGCGGCCTCGACGGCGACGCGAACCGTGCCGCGACCGATGACGCTGTCCTGATAGGCCTTCGGCTGCTGGAAGAAGAGCTCGAAGCAGGGAACCGAGACCACCCGCGTCGGGATGTTGTTGGCTTCCAGACGGTCGGCGGCTTCCAGCGCCAGCGGAACCTCGGTGCCGGTGGCGAACAGGGTGGCCTTGGCCTCGCCCTTGGCGGCGCGCAGCTCATAGGCGCCCTTGGCCGTCAGGTTTTCCGACGACGCGGTGACGCGCACGGCGGCCGTCTTCTGGCGCGACAGGCACAGGGCCGACGGCGCGGCCTTGGTCTGCAGCGCGACCTTCCAGGCCTCCATCGCCTCGATGGTGTCCGCCGGGCGGAAGACCAGCAGGTTCGGAATGGCGCGCAAGGCGGCCAGATGCTCGACCGGCTGGTGGGTCGGGCCGTCTTCGCCCAGGCCGATGCTGTCGTGGGTCAGCACATGCACCGCGCGCACGCCCATCAGGGCGCCGAGACGGATCGCCGGGCGGCTGTAGTCCGAGAAGACCATGAAGGTGCCGCCGTAGGGGATCACCCCGCCGTGCAGCGCCAGGCCGTTCATCGCCGCGGCCATGCCGAACTCGCGGATGCCGTAGTTGATGTAGCGGCCCTCATAGGTCGGGGCGTCGAGGATCGGGGTGTCCTTGACGAAGGTGTTGTTCGAGCCGGTCAGGTCGGCCGAGCCGCCGACCAGTTCCGGGATGGCGGCGAACAGTTCGTCCAGCGCCGCGCCCGAAGACTGGCGCGTAGCCTGCGCCGGCTTGGTCTCGACCAGTTCGGCGATCTTGGCGTCCAGCTTGGCGAAGGCGCTGTCCGGCAGTTCGCCCTTCATCGCGCGGGTGAAGTCGGCGGCCTGCTTGGACTCGTTCAGGCGGGCTTCCCACGCCTTGCGGTCCTTGGCGCCGCGACGGCCGACCTTGCGCCAGGCCGACAGCACGGTCTCCGGCATCTCGAACGGATCGTGATCCCAGGCCAGACCCAGACGGGTGGCCGCGATCTCGGCCGCGCCCAGAGCCGCACCGTGGGTCTTGTGGCTGCCTTCCATGGTGGCGGCGCCGCGACCGATCTTGGTCTTGCACGCGATCAGCGTCGGCTTGTCCTGCTTGGTCGCCCACGCCAGCGCCGACTTCACGGCCTTCATATCGTGGCCGTCGACGGCCTTCACGGCCCAGCCCGCGGCCTTGAAGCGCGCCTTCTGGTCGGTCACGTCCGACAGCGAGACCTTACCGTCGATGGTGATGTCGTTGTCGTCCCACAGGACGTGCAGCTTGTTCAGCTTCAGACGGCCCGCCAGCGCGATGGCCTCCTGCGACACGCCTTCCATCAGGCAGCCGTCGCCGGCGACGACCCACGTCCGGTGATCGACCAGATCGGCACCGTATTTGGCGGCCAGATGACGTTCCGCCAGCGCGAAGCCGACCGAGGTGGCCAGACCCTGACCCAGCGGGCCGGTGGTCACTTCAACGCCCGGCATGTGGCCGTACTCGGGGTGACCCGCCGTCTTCGAACCCCACTGACGGAAGTTCGACAGCTCTTCCTTGGTCGCGGCCTTGTAGCCGGTCAGGTGCAGCAGGGCGTAGATCAGCATCGAGCCGTGGCCCGCCGACAGGATGAAGCGGTCGCGGTCGGCCCAGTCCGGCTTTGCGGCGTCGAACTTCAGGAACTTGGTCCACAGCACGGTGGCCACGTCCGCCATGC
>JAVHYH010000253.1 GCA_031119155.1 Brevundimonas sp. | reverse complement strand
TGAAGGGCGGCGCCTACTTCCCGATGACGGTGAAGAAGCACCTGCGCGCCCAGGAGATCGCCGAGCAGAACAACCTGCCCTGCGTCTATCTGGTCGATTCCGGCGGCGCCAACCTGCCCCACCAGGCCGAGGTGTTCCCCGACCGCGACCACTTCGGCCGCATCTTCTTCAATCAGGCCCGCATGTCGGCGAAGTCGATCCCCCAGATCGCCTGCGTCATGGGCTCCTGCACCGCCGGCGGCGCCTATGTCCCGGCCATGTCGGACGAGACGGTCATCGTCCGCAATCAGGGCACCATCTTCCTGGCCGGCCCGCCGCTGGTGAAGGCCGCCACCGGCGAGGTCATCTCCGCCGAGGAGCTGGGCGGCGCCGAAACCCACGGCCGCAAATCCGGCGTGGTCGACCATGTCGCCGAGAACGACGAGCACGCGCTGGAGATCGTCCGCTCCATCGTCGCCAACCTGAACACCGTCAAGAAGGTGGACATGGACGTGCGCGAGCCCCGCGCCCCCGCCCTGCCCGCAGAACAGCTGTACGGCATCATCCCCGACGACGTCCGCGCCCCCTACGACGTGCGCGAGGTCATCGCCCGCATCGTCGACGGCTCGGACTTCGACGAGTTCAAGGCCCTGTACGGCACCTCGCTGGTCTGCGGCTTCGCCCGCATCTGGGGCTATCCCGTCGCCATCCTCGCCAACAACGGCGTGCTGTTCTCGGAAAGCGCCCAGAAGGGCGCCCACTTCATCGAACTGGCCTGCAAGCGGAAGATCCCCCTGCTGTTCCTGCAGAACATCTCGGGCTTCATGGTCGGCGGCAAATACGAGGCCGAGGGCATCGCCAAGCACGGCGCCAAGCTGGTCACCGCCGTCGCCTCGGCCGAGGTGCCCAAATTTACCGTGCTGATCGGCGGCAGCTTCGGCGCCGGCAACTACGGCATGTGCGGCCGCGCCTATTCGCCGAGGTTCCTCTTCACCTGGCCCAACAGCCGGATCAGCGTCATGGGCGGCGAACAGGCGGCCTCGGTCCTCGCCACCGTCCACCGCGACGCCGACAACTGGACGCCCGAACAGGCCGAGGCCTTCAAGGCGCCGGTGCGCCAGAAATACGAGGACGAGGGCAATCCCTACTACGCCTCCGCCCGCCTGTGGGACGACGGCGTCATCGACCCTGCCCAGACCCGCGACGTGCTGGGCCTGGCCATCAGCGCCAGCCTGAACGCCCCGATCCCGGAGACGACCTTCGGCGTCTTCCGGATGTAATCTCCACCCGGGCGTGCATCCGGGGACGACCTTGCGCGTATTGCAAAGGTCTTCCCCCCGGTCCGGAGTAACCGTCCATGATGTCCGCCTCGCTCGCCGCCGTACTGCTCACCGCCTTCGCCCCCTCCGCCGACACCCCGGTGATCTTCCCCGCCGACTTCCACGGCCGCTGGGATCTCAGCGCCGAACATTGCCGACGCGACGAAAGCGGCTCTGCCCTGACAATCAGCGAACGCCAGATCGTCGGCTACGAGGACACCTCGACCCTGAAGTCGGCCCGCGTGCTGGACGGCGGCTCCCTGCACGTCGTCCTGGACAATGAGTCCGCCGAGGGCGACCGCGAAATCCAGATGGTCATCTGGCGCAGCTCCGACGGCGGCGAATGGCTGAACATCGAAGGCGACGCCCGCCCGCAGGCCGTCCGCTACGCCCGCTGCGGCGCGTGACGCTGAACGCCCGTTCCGTCCTGCTTTGCGCCGGTCTGGTCCTTTTGGCCGGACCGGCCCTCGCCGCACCCTGTCAGGACGGCCCGCCGGTCATCCCCGACCGTTTCCACGGCGACTGGAGCGTCGATCCGGCGAAATGCGGAGACCGTGAAAGCGGCCTGAACCTCAGCATCGACGCCGGCTTCATCACTTATTTTGAAGCCGCCGACGCCGTCCTCGCCGTCCACCCCGCCGAACGGGACGGGATCACCCTCCATGTCCGGCATGATGACGGCGAGGGGACGGAAGAAACCTGGCGCACCCTGATCCTCTCCGACGACCGCCAGACCCTGACCTTCACCCACGGCGACGGACCGGATGAGGTCGTGCATCGGTGTCCCATGACGGCGGAACCGGGGCTGTGAAGCTCCCGCCCAATATTCTGCTGGACGCGATCCGCCTTCGGGCGTCAGAGAAGCGGTAACGATCCCCCTCATCCGACCCGCTACGCGGGCCACCTTTTCCCCCGAGGGGAGAAGGATGAAGTCTGAAGCGTTAGGCACCCATGACCGACAAGAAACCCACCGAAACCCAGCCCGAAGACGCCCTCGACATCACCGACGCCGAGGCCGCCGAGATCAACGCCATCGCCCATCCGCTGCTGGCCGACCCGGCCCCGGACGCGAACGACGATCTGGTCCAGATCGACGCCACCGCCGACGGCGTGGTCTTCGTCACCATCAACCGCCCGGCCAAACGCAACGCCTTCGACGCCGCCGTCATCGGCGCCCTGCGCGAGGCGTTCGAGACCCTGCACGGCGCAGACCATGTGCGGCTGGTCTTCGTCCGCGGCGCGGGCGGGACCTTCAGCGCCGGCGCCGACCTGGGCTGGATGAAGGACGCGGCGGGCTGGTCCGAGAGCGACAACCGCGACGACGCCATGGGTCTGGCGAAGATGCTCAAGGCCCTGCACGACGTGCCGGCCCTGACCTGCGCCATCGTCGAGGGTTCGGCCATGGGCGGCGGCGCCGGCATCGTGGCGGCCTGCGACATGGCCGTGGCCGTCGAGGGGACGCGCTTCGCCTTCTCCGAGGTCAAGCTGGGCCTGATCCCGGCGACCATCGCCCCCTATGTGGTCGAGGCCATCGGCGCCCGTCGCGCGCGCCAGCTGTTCCTGACCGCCAACATCTTCGACGCCGACTACGCCGCCCACGCCGGCCTGATCGATCTGGTCCTGCCGGAGGGCTCGGTGGACGAGTTCATCTCCATGCTGACCGACAGCCTCTCGGCCAATGCGCCGGGCGCCATGGGCGACGCCAAGCGTCTGGTCCACGATGTCGCCGGCAAGAAGATCGACACCGGCCTGATGGACGAAACCGCCAAACGCATCGCCCGCGCCCGCGTCAGCGCCGAAGGCCAGGAAGGCGTCGCCGCCTTCCTCGAGAAGCGCGCCCCGAAGTGGGCGGAGTGAGGGGGCTGCGCTCCGTCCGGTGAGGTCGGAGCCCGGAAAGTGATTGGTGATTGGTGGTTGGTGGATGGCCGGCGGTGTGCAACGGCGCGACCTGCGCCGCCCTTCCGCCAGCAGTCCACGCCATGCGCAGGCCCATCACGGTCAAGCGCGGAGCTGTTGTCAGCGGAAGGGCGGCTGTGGCTGTCCCGTCGCAGGCTGCTGACCAACCACCAATCACTAACCACCAATCACTTGCCCTCACCGCCCCATCCGGATGTGGCGCACACGCCCGCGCCACACTACAACCCCACCCATGTTCAAATCCGTCCTTGTCGCCAACCGTGGCGAGATCGCCTGCCGCGTCTTCCGCACCGCCCGCGCGATGGGGATTCGCACCATCGCCGTCTATTCCGAGGCGGACGCCGACGCCCTGCACGTGCGCGAGGCCGATGAGGCCGTACTGATCGGCCCGGCCGCCGCCCGCGAATCCTATCTGGTCGCCGAGAAGGTGCTGCAGGCTGCCAAGGACACCGGCGCCGAGGCTATCCACCCCGGCTACGGCTTCCTGTCCGAGAACGCCGACTTCGCCGAGGCCGTGGCCGCCGCCGGCATCATCTGGATCGGCCCGAAACCCGAGTCGATCCGCGCCATGGGCCTGAAGGACGCGGCCAAGAAACTGATGATCGAGGCGGGCGTGCCCGTGACCCCCGGCTATCAGGGCGAGGACCAGTCCGACGAAACCCTGACCGCCGAAGCCTCGAAGATCGGTTTCCCGGTCCTGATCAAGGCCGTCGCCGGCGGCGGCGGCAAGGGGATGAAGAAGGTCGACCGGGCGGAAGACTTCGCCGACGGCCTGGCCTCGGCCCGCCGCGAGGGCCAGTCCTCCTTCGGCGATCCGCGTGTCCTGATCGAGAGCTACATCACCCGCCCGCGCCACATCGAGGTGCAGGTCTTCGGCGACAGCCACGGCACGGTGGTCCACCTGCATGAGCGCGACTGCTCGCTCCAGCGGCGCCACCAGAAGGTGATCGAGGAGGCCCCCGCCCCCGGCATGGACGCCGCCACCCGAGCCGAGCTCTGCGCCGCCGCGGTGCGCGCGGCCAAGGCGGTCGATTACCAGGGTGCCGGCACGATCGAATTCATCGCCGACGGATCCGAAGGCCTGCGCGCCGACCGCATCTGGTTCATGGAGATGAACACCCGCCTGCAGGTGGAGCACCCGGTCACCGAGGCCATCACTGGCCAGGATCTGGTGGAATGGCAGTTGCG
>JAVHYH010000252.1 GCA_031119155.1 Brevundimonas sp. | reverse complement strand
TGCGCATGGAGCCGGTGCAGCGCGACATCCTCGACAAGATCGAGCAGACCCTGCGCACCGAGTTCATGTCGAACCTGGCGCGCACGTCCAAGCGCGACAGCCATGAGCTGATGGCCGACATCTTCAACAGCTTCGACCGCCAGACCGAGGCCCGCTTCATCGGCGCGCTGGAAGAGCGCAACCGCGAGGCGGCCGAGCGCATCCGCGCCCTGATGTTCGTGTTCGAGGACCTGTCCAAGCTGGACCCGGGCGGCGTCCAGACCCTGCTGCGCGCGGTCGAGAAGGACTCGCTGGCCCTGGCCATGAAGGGCGCGTCCGAGACCCTGCGCGAGATGTTCTTCTCCAACATGTCCGAGCGCGCGGCCAAGATCATGCGCGAGGACATGGAGTCGATGGGGCCGGTCCGTCTGAAGGACGTCGATCAGGCCCAGATGGCCATGGTGCAGGTCGCCAAGGATCTCGCCGCCAAGGGCGAGATCATGCTGGTCGGCCAGGGCGGCGACGACGAGTTGATCTACTGACATGACCCAGCCCGCCGAAAGAAAACTGTTCTCCTTCGACACCGAGTTCGACGCGGGCGGCGAGGTCGTGCGCGGCTCGGCCTGGCGTCCGGTCAAGCATGCGTGGACGCAGGGAGAGGTCGAGGCGCTGGTGGCGCAGGCGTCTCTGGAAGCGCGCGAGGCCGCCCTGTCCGAGGTCGCCAGCATCCAGGCTATGGCCCTGTCGGCGATCGGTCAGGCGCTGGCCGCCTCGGCGCCGGCCCTGACCCAGATCGCCCAGGCGCACCGCGAGCAGGCCGCCGAACTGGCCCTGTCCGCCGCCCGCGTCGTCGCCGCCTCGGCGCTGGATCGCTTCCCGCACGCCCCGCTGCAGGCGGCGCTGGAGACGCTGGGGCAGGAGATCGACGCCTCGCCGCGTCTGGTCATCCGTACCGGCGAGCTGAACGACGAGACCCGTGAGCGCCTGCAGCAGATGGCCGCCGACGCCGGCTTCTCGGGCGCCCTGGCCTTCCGCGACGAGCCGGGCCTGCCGGTCGCCGCCTTCCGGCTGGAATGGGCCGACGGGCGCGCCGATTTCGAGCCCGAAGCCGCCTTCGGTCGCATGACCGAGGCCCTGAATTCCGCCCTGGCCGCCGAGGCCGGGCACGCTGAAACCCTGAACGACGGGAGGTTCTGATGGCCACCGACAACATGGCGCTGGAGGAATTCTCCTCCGACAGCACCTTCCCCGCTCACGAGGAACACACCGAGAAGAGCGCCCATGATCTGGCGCCGGTCTTCGACGTGCCGGTCAACATCTCGGCGGTGCTGGGCAAGGCCCACATGTCCGTGGCCCAGCTGCTCAAGCTGAACCGCGGCAGCGTGCTGGAGCTGGACCGCAAGGTCGGCGAGGCGATCGACATCTTCGTCAACAACCGTCTCGTCGCCCGCGGCGAGGTGGTGGTCGTGGAAGATCGTCTGGGCGTGACCATGACGGAAATCATCAAGACGGAAGACAGCGGCGCCTGATCGGCGACGCGGGCGTAGAGATTAGAGGAGAAGACCCATGCGGCTTCTGGTGGTTGGCAGGCTCAGCGGACAGCTGGCGACGGCGGTGAAGATGGCCATGGCGCACGGCGCCAAGGTCCAGCACGTCGAGCGCGGCGATCAGGCGACCGAGCAACTGCGTCGCGGGCAGGGCGCCGACCTGCTGATGGTCGACTATCGGGTGGATATCGCCGCCCTGATCACGGCCAACGAGAACGAGCGGATCCACGTCCCGGTCGTCGCCTGCGGCGTCGACGCCGACGCCTCGGACGCGGCCAACGCCATCCGCGCGGGCGCCAAGGAGTTCATCCCCCTGCCGCCGGAAGCGGACCTGATCGCGGCGGTGCTGTCGGCGGTGGCCGATGACGAGCGCCCGATGATCTCGGCCGATCCGTCGATGAAGCATGTCATCCAGCTGGCCGACCAGGTCGCCCGCTCGGAAGCCTCGATCCTGATCACCGGTGAGAGCGGCGTCGGTAAGGAAGTCATGGCCCGCTACCTGCACGCCGGGTCCAAGCGCGCCGAACGTCCCTTCATCAGCGTCAACTGTGCGGCCATCCCCGACAACCTGCTCGAATCCGAGCTGTTCGGGCATGAGAAGGGCGCCTTCACCGGCGCCATGGCCCGCCGAATCGGCAAGTTCGAGGAAGCCGACGGCGGCACCCTGCTACTGGACGAAATCTCGGAGATGGACGTCCGTCTGCAGGCCAAGCTGCTGCGCGCCATCCAGGAGCGGGTCATCGACCGCGTCGGCGGCACCAAGCCGGTGCCGGTCAACATCCGCATCATCGCCACCTCGAACCGCGATCTGGCCAAGTCGGTCGCCGAGGGCAGCTTCCGCGAAGACCTGCTGTACCGCCTGAACGTCGTGAACTTGCGCCTGCCCGCCCTGCGCGAGCGTCCGGGCGACATCGCCGTCCTGGCCGATCACTTCGTCAAGAAATACGCCGCCGCCAACGGGGTGCCGGTGCGTCCGATCTCGCTGGACGCCAAGCGCGCCCTGACCACCCACCGCTGGAACGGCAACGTCCGCGAGCTGGAAAACGCCATGCACCGCGCGGTGCTTCTGGCGGTCGGGCCCGAGATCGACGTCGAGGCCATCCGCCTGCCGGACGGCCAGCCGCTGACGGCTGGAGCCCAGACTTCCGGTTCGATGGGCGCGGCCCCCGCCGCCTATGACGCCGGCCCGGCCGCCCGCGCGGCCCATGCCGCCGACGTCATCTCGCGCGCCCATGTCGGCCAGACCGTCGCGCAGATGGAGAAGACGCTGATCCTCGACACCCTGTCGCACTGCCTGGGCAACCGCACCCATGCGGCCAACATCCTGGGCATCTCGATCCGCACCCTGCGCAACAAGCTGAACGAATACGCCGACGAGGGCACGTCGATCCCGGCGCCCCAATCCGGCGTCGCCGCCTCCGGCTACGCAGCCTGATCATGACCTTCGGAATGGACCGCAGAAGCGTCCTGACCGGCCTCGGCGCCCTCGGCGTCGCGGCCTGTTCGCCATCGCCCGCTGAAACGGCGGCGTCGCAACAACCTGCGCGGCCCTCGGCGCTGGCCACCTTTAGCGCTCTGGACCTCTCGTCCCTTGAAACCGCCAATGGAGGCCGCATCGGCTTCGCTGCGTTGGATACGGCGTCGGGCCGTGCCGTCGGCTCGCGCGGGTCGGAGCGGTTCGTCTACTGCTCGACTTTCAAGATGTACCTCGCCGCCGCCACCCTGCTGCGGGTGCAGGCCGGTCAGGAGCGGCTGGATCGCGCCATCCCGATCACCGCCGCCGACATGATCGACCACGCCCCGACGACGGAGCCTGCGGTCGGCTCGACCCTGACCATCGAACAACTGATGAAGGGCACGGTCGAGCTCAGCGACAACCCCGCCGCCAACATCCTGATCCGCGAAATGGGTGGGCTGGAGCCCCTGCGCGCCTTCTATCGCGGTCTCGGCGACGACAGCACCCGCGTGGACCGTCTCGAGCCCGAGATGAACCGGCTGGACGGCGACAAGGACACGATCACTCCGATCCAGTCCGTGGCCAACATCCGCCGTCTGCTGGTGGACGCCGACACGCCGCTGAACCCGGCCTCGAAGACGCTGCTGACCCGCTGGATGATCGACACGCCGACCGGCCCGAACCGGATCAAGGCGGGCGTTCCTGCCGGCTGGACCGTCGCGCACAAGACCGGCACCGGCGGCTACGGCCCGACCAACGACATCGGCGTCCTGACGCCGCCGTCGGGCGCGCCTGTCGTCATGGCGATCTATTACCACGCCGACCGGTCGTCCTCTTCGGAGCAGAACGAGGCGGTCATCGCCGAGGCGACCCGCATCGCCTTGAAGGCGCTCGGCCATGACTGACGCGCCGATGATGAAGGACGGCTACGCCCGCCCGACCGCCGGGGACATGCGCGGCTGGCTGATGCGCGGCGAGGTGCTGATGGCGATCGGCGTCATCGGCATCATCATGCTGCTGATCGTGCCGGTCCCCAGCATGCTGATGGACCTGCTGCTGGCCATCTCGATCGTCAGCAGCGTGCTGGTCCTGATGACCGCCCTGCTGATGAAGCGGCCGCTCGACTTCGCCATCTTCCCGACCGTCCTGCTGGTCGTGACCCTGTACCGTCTGGGCCTGAACCTGGCGTCGACGCGCCTGATCCTCAGCCACGGCCACGAGGGCCACGACGCCGCCGGTCAGGTCATCCAGGCCTTCGGCAACCTGATGATGGGCGGCAGCTTCATCATCGGCATCATCATCTTCGCCATCCTGCTGGTGGTGAACTTCGTCGTCATCACCAAGGGCTCGACCCGGATCGCCGAAGTGTCCGCCCGCTTCACCCTGGACGCCATGCCCGGCAAGCAGATGGCGATCGACGCCGA
>JAVHYH010000251.1 GCA_031119155.1 Brevundimonas sp. | reverse complement strand
TCCGATCACGGTGCTGGAATTCCCCGACACCGACCATGGCATCGTCCGGTATGAGACGGCCCCTGACAGGACGCGGACCTCACTCGGCTATGCGCCGGGCTACTATCAGGCCGTGCTGGACTGGGCGCGCGAGGGACGGCTGAACGGTCAGCATGGGGACGGGGTGGTGCTGGCGAGAGCGCCCTGACCCCGCCCTCCAACTGCTATCGTCATCCCGACGAAAGTCGGGACCCAGCGGCGCGCGTGAGCGCGAAACTGTCGGGAGCACCGGTGTTTCGCCGCCGTCGCGGCGCCGCTGGGTCCCGGATCGCGCGCCCGCTGCGCGAGCGCTTGTCCGGGATGACGATAGCGGCAGGGGCACACGCCTAACGCAGAGACGCCCGAATTTCGGCCAGCCGATCCTCCCAATCCGCCAAGGACTGCGCGGAGAGTTCGGCGCCCTCGCAGACCATGGTCCTCAAGGCAGCGGCAGGTGGATAGTCCCGCGGCACAGGTTCATACTCCGAAGGACCGTCTGCGTTTCCGGTGGCACGACCATCGCGCGCGATACGGACTTCTCGCAGCACGCGCCATTGATCCGTCCGGCAGTCAACTTCGACGGTCTGGTCCCGCCGAACCTCTTCCCAAGGTTCGCCCGCGTCAGGATACACGGCCACCAACATCGCCACGCCAGCCTGCCCGTCTCTCCGTATACTCGCCAAGGGCACGAGAAAGGCTGTGTCAGCGCTTCTGGCGACCAGCACGGCGCGGTCTTCCGAAGATGGCCCCTGCAACATTGCTCCAAGCAATAGTGCAAGCAGGATCACCGCCCCACTCGCGGTCGGCACACGGCCAGAAACACCACCGCCGTCAGTCCCGCCACAACCGCAGCCACAAGCCCCCGCCGCCCTGCGCTCCACCACCCCAGAGGCGTGATCAGGCCATCGTCCAGTATGTATCCAGCAGCATTGGAAGCGTGCAGAGCGCGCAGCATCGATGTACCGATGATCAGTTCGTAGAGCACTGTCGCCAGGAATAAGAACCCCGCAATCGCACCGACAAGCCACGAGGGCTTCATCGCGGGAACGCGCTTCATCACCCACAACAACATCACCCCGAGCAGAGCGACGCCGAATGTGAACAATGCGAATGTCACGGGCAAAACGTACACGGCTATCACGGCGAGCTCGATACCGTAGGCCGGTGCGCTCCAGGCGAACATCCAGTCCCGGAGGGGATTGGACGTCCAGGTGACCAGAAACATCACCACGCTGCCGAAAGTAGCGGCGGCCAGAACAGCGGCGCCAACCCGGATGTTTCGTCCCGAGAACATAAAGGTGGGCTGGGACATTCGCGATTCCGGTCACGCTTGAGGAAGCAGACCCCTGCCCCATGTCCGGCGCGGCGGCAAATGGAGGCCGTCTGCACAGGTGTTAACCGATATGCCCCGCCGCCCGGCTCAGCCGGTCGTTGATCGCCTCGCCGAGCCCGGCTTTCGGGATCGGCGACACCGCGATTCCCGCGGGCTTCTCCCGGTCCGCTTCCCTCAACCGCCGGAACAGGTTCGCCGCCGCCTCGCGCAGGTCGCCGGTCGGGCTCAGGCTCCAGCGGGCGTCGCCCACGCCGGGGCCGAAGCCGAGCAGCAGTTCGCCCCTGTGCAGGGTCGTCACATTGATCCGCACCGGCGCGTCCGGCGCATAGTGCAGCGTCAGCCGACCCGGCGAGCGGTGGCCCTCACCGCCGTTGTCCAGCGGGCCGACCACGGCCTCCAGCTCCTCGCGCGTCACCGCGCCGGGACGCAGCAGGCTGACCTTGCCGTCCAGCACCGAGACGACCGTGCTCTCCACCCCCACGGCGCAGGGACCGCCGTCCACGCCCTCGGCGGCGGCGAAGCCGGTCTCGTCCATCGCGTCTTGGAAGGTGGTCGGGCTGGGCCGTCCGGAGCGGTTGGCCGATGGCGCCACCACCGCGCCGCCGAACAGGGCCAGCACCTCTCGCGCCTTCGCATGGCCCGGCACGCGGACGGCCACGCTGTCCAGCCCGGCGCGCGCCAGATCACAGACCGCCTCGCGATCCCGCACCGGCGCCACGATCGTCAGCGGTCCCGGCCAGAAGGCCTCGGCCAGCTTGCGGGCGTTGTCGTCGAACAGGGCGATCCGCTCGGCGCCCGCCGCATCGGCCACGTGTGAAATCAACGGGTTGAAGCGCGGCCTTCCCTTGGCCTCGAAGATCGCCGCCACGGCCCGCGCATTGGAGGCGTCGCCGCCCAGCCCATAGACCGTCTCGGTGGGCAGCAGGATCAGCTTGCCGTCGGCCAGCGCCCGGGCGGCGGCCTCCACGGCGCCGTGATCCCGATCCGTCCTGCCGTCCGACCCGTCCACGCGTCCACTGCCCTCATACTGAAGTCGGGGTCATGTGCGCCTCCCGACACAGGGTGCGCAACCCCTGTCAAAAGGTCCTGCGACACGAACGCGCCTGCTCTTCCCTTCCGTCGCGGCACAGGTCCAGACTCAGTGCGTTCCGTCCCGCCCTCTTGCAGAGGGGGCGCCGGCGGGGCCAGAACCACCGTATCGTACGCCAGCCCGGACCTCCGATGACCTACCGCGCCCCGATCCGCGATCTCGCCTTCGCCCTGCAAGCCGTCGCCGGCATTGACCAGGTCGCCGCCACCGGGGCCTTCCCCGACTATGACGCCGACCTGATGGGCGCCGTGCTGGAGGCCGCGGGCCAGTTCTCGGAAGAGGTGCTCGCCCCCCTGAACCGCGTCGGCGACCAGAAGGGCTCGACCTGCAAGGACGGCAATGTCACCCCCGCCCCCGGCTTCTCGGACGCCTATCGCCAGTTCGCCGCCGGCGGCTGGACCGGCCTGACCGCCCAGACTCATTCCGGCGGCCAGCAGCTGCCCAAGGCGCTGGAGCTGGCGGCCTATGAGACCGTCCACGCCGCCAACATGGCCTTCGGCCTGTGCCCCATGCTGTCGCTGGCCGCCATCGAGGCGCTGGAGGCGGTCGGCACCGACAGCCAGAAGGAAACCTATCTGACGAAGCTGGTCTCCGGCGAATGGACCGGAGCCATGGTCCTGACCGAGCCGGGCGCGGGCTCCGACCTCGGCGCTCTGACCGCCACGGCGATCCCGAATGGCGACGGCACCTACAGGCTGTCCGGCCAGAAGATCTTCATCACTTGGGGCGACCACGACGCGACGGACAACATCGTCCATTTGGTCCTCGCCCGCCTGCCCGACTCCCCGCCGGGGCCGAAGGGCATCAGCCTGTTCCTGGCGTCGAAATACCATGTCCAGCCGGACGGTTCTCTGGGCGAGCGCAACAGCTTCCATCCCGTCAGCGTCGAGCACAAGCTGGGCATCCACGGCTCGCCCACCTGCGTCATGGCCTATGAGGACGCGACCGCCGAACTGGTCGGCCAGCCCAATCAGGGCCTCGCCCACATGTTCGTCATGATGAACGCCGCCCGCCTCGCCGTCGGCGTCGAGGGCGTCGGCATCGCCGAGCGAGCCTATCAGCACGCCCTCGCCTACGCCCAGGAGCGCAAGCAGGGCCGCAGCGTCTGGACCGGCGTGGCCAACAGCCCCATCGTCGATCATCCGGACGTGCGCCGCACCCTGTCGGTGATGAAGGCCAAGATCGCCGCCGCCCGCGCCATCTGCCTGTCGACCGGCGTCGCCGCCGATCTGGCCCGCCACGCCGCCACCGAGGACGAGCGCCGTCAGTGGAAGGGCCGTGAGGACCTGTTCACCCCCATCGCCAAGGCCTGGTCCACCGATGTCGGCTGCGAGGTCGCCTCGCAGGGCGTGCAGGTCCACGGCGGCATGGGCTTCATCGAGGAGACCGGCGCGGCCCAGCACTATCGCGACGCCCGCATCGCCCCGATCTACGAGGGCACCAACGGCATCCAGGCGATGGACCTCGTCGGTCGCAAGCTGTCGCAGGACGGCGGCGCCTCGGCCAAGGCCCTGATCGCCGACTTCAAGACCACCCTCGCCGCGCTCGGCAAGCTCTACGCCGGCAAGCCGGTCGAGCGTTTCGCCAACGCCATCGAGGCCGTCGAGGACGCCACCCTGTGGCTGCTCGACGCCAAGCAGGACGCCGCGCGCGCCGCCGATGTGCTCGCCGCCGCCGACGCCTATCTGAAGCTGCTGGGCGACGTCACCGGCGGCTGGATGCTGGCCAAGGGCGCTCTGGCCGCCAAGGCCCAGCTCGACACCGGCGAGGGCGACCCGGTCTGGCTGGAGGGCAAGATCGCGCTGTACGAGATCTACGCCGCCAACGTGCTGGGCCACGTCTCCAGCCGCCTCGCCGCCGTCGGCCAGGGCGGCGCCCTGCTGGAACGGATGAGCGTGGACGTGCTGGTCGGCTAACGCCGACGCTCACCTCTCCGTTCGCCCTCAAGCGAATGGAGAGGACAGACCGTCGCGCAGCGATGGTCAGGTGAGGGC
>JAVHYH010000250.1 GCA_031119155.1 Brevundimonas sp. | reverse complement strand
GTTCAGTCCGCGCTGCACCGCCGGGCGGGCCAGGCCGCGCTCCAGCCAGCCGGGCACGTTCTTCAGTTCGTCGAACTTCACCAGCTCGCCCGCCTCATAGAAGCCGACCAGATTGCGGACCCAGCCGAGGGTGGCGACGTCGGCGATGGTGTAGTCATCGCCCATGATCCACTCGCGGCCCTCCAGCCGGTCGTCCAGCACCTTCAGCAGCCGGGTCGCCTCGGTGACGAAGCGGTCGCGCGGACGCTTGTCCTCGATCTCCTTGCCCGCGAATTTGTGGAAGAAGCCGACCTGTCCGAACATCGGGCCGATGGCGGCCATCTGGAACATGACCCACTGCAGGGTCTCGTAGCGGCCCGCCGCATCGGCCGGGATCAGCTGGCCGGTCTTCTCGGCCAGATAGACGAGGATGGCGCCCGACTCGAACAGGGCCAGCGGCTTTCCGCCCGGACCGTCGGGGTCGATGATCGCCGGGATCTTGCCGTTGGGGTTCAGCGACAGGAATTCCGGGCCCCAGGTCTCGTTCTTCGTGATGTCGACCAGATGCGGCTCATACGGCAGGCCGATCTCCTCCAGCATGATCGAGACCTTCACCCCGTTGGGCGTGTTCAGCGAATAGAGCTGCAGCCGGTCCGGGTGCGCGGCGGGCCAGCGCTGGGTGATCGGGAAGGCGGAGAGGTCGGCCATGTCGGTGATCCTGTCTGGAGTTCCGGGAGGATGTAGGCGGGCCGGATCGAACCGCAACGGTCCGGAAAACCTACGTCCAATTTTGACGCATCGCCCGTCTATGCTGTTGGAACGATCTAGCGGCGATCCGGACTCACCGGACGGACCGGACTGTTTTCCGCCCGGTCCGGCGAGTCCGCTGACTGGACCCGGCGCGCCGGCGGGGGCAATGGAGACGGCATGAGTTTCCCGACCCCGTCCCCCGCCGAATGGAAGGCCCTCGCCGAGGCGGCGTTGGACGGTAAGTCATTGGAAAGTCTCATCCATCTGGATGCGGACAATCTGATTGTCCGCCCGCTCTACGCCGGCGCCACCGGGGTGGAGACGGTGTTCGCCCCGCGTCCGGAGCGCCCGGACGGGCAGCGATGGGATCTGCGCACCCTGGTCGAGGGCGACGCCGCCGGAACGGTCAACGGCGCGGTGCTGGATGATCTGGCCGGCGGCGCGACCTCGGTGGTGCTGGCGGGCGGGGTGCTGGCCGACAGCGATCCGCTTCGCGCCGCCCTGCAGGACGTAGCGCTGGACCGGACCGGGATCGGCCTCGACGCCGGGCTGGATGGGCCCGATGCGGCCAATGCCCTCGCCGTGGCGGCCAAGGGCTGGCCCGCCGCCCGGCTGATGTTCCACATGGACCCGATCTCGGCCTTCGCTGAAGCCGGCGCCGCCCCCCGGTCGATCGGTGAGCATCTGACGCTGGCGGCCAACACCGCGGCCCGTCATGCGGGCGCCTATCCGGAGGCGACCTTCTTCCTGGCCTCGGGCCGGGTGGTGCACGAGGCGGGCGGCTCCAATGCCCAGGAACTGGCCTTCGCCGCCGCCAACGCCGTGGCGCTGATCCGGGCGGCGCTCGACGCGGGCCTGACCGCCGAGGCCGCGGTGAAGGGCGTGGTCCTGTCCGTCGCCGTCGATCAGGCCCATTTCGACGGCATCGCCAAACTGAGGGCCCTGCGCCTGATGTGGCGCACCCTGTCGCGAGCCTGTGGCCATGAGACGCCGGCCCGGATCGAGGCGCGGTCGTCCCGTCGCATGCTGGCGGCCCGTGATCCCTGGCCCAATCTGCCGCGCCTGACGGCGGCGGCCTTCGCCGGGGCGGTCGGCGGGGCCGACGCCATCCTGCTGGACGGCTTCACCCGCGCGGCCGGCCTGCCCGACGCCTTCGCCCGACGGCAGGCGGTCGAGACGCAGCGGACCCTCCTGCAGGCGGGACAGGCCGCCGATCCGGCGTCCGGCAGCTGGTATCTGGATCACCGCACCCGCGAACTGGCCGAGGCGGCCTGGGCCGAGTTCCAGATCATCGAGGCCGAGGGCGGGCTGGTCGAGGCCCTGCACGGCGACCTGATCCAGTCCCGTGTCACCCGCGCCCGCGCCCTGCTGGAGCGCGCGGTGCGATTGGGCGCCCAGTCCGTGATCGGCGCAACCGATCTGGTCGATCCTTCGCCTCTGCCCTTCGTCGTGCAGCCGCCGCCGGAGCGTGTGCCGGCGGAAGGGGGAGACGCCTGCGCGCCGCTGACGCCGATCCGTCTGGCCGCCCCCTCCGAGAGCCGGAGAGCCGCCCGATGAGCCTGCCGAAATTCTCGACCCTGCCGCTCGACCTGTCGCCCCTGCCGGGTGAAGCGTCGTCACACGACCTGCCGTCCTTCATCCACGGCCTGCCCGGCATCGCGCCCTTTCACCGGGGGACCGAGCCGGTGATCGACGCCGCCCGGCCATGGCTCATTCGCGAGTGCGCCGCCCCTCTGGCCGGTGAGACGATCATCGCCCTGTCCGTCGAGGACGAGATTCCGGTCCTCCTGCCTGCAGGGTCGGGACCGGTCCTGATCAGCGGCCTGGCGCTGCGCGAGGCGGGAGCCTCGCCCGATCTCGAGCTGGCCTGGACCCTCGCCGCCGCTCTCGATGCTCTGAAGGCCGGCGTGGATCCGGATCAGACCGCCGCGCGCCTGTCCGTGGTCTGGACGATCGGGCCCGACTATTTCAGCGAGGTTGCCCGCCTGCGCGCCGGTCGCCTGCTGTGGGCGGAGGCGGTCGCGGCGCTGGGGGCCAGGGCGCCGCGATCGCTGGCGCTGGACGTGCATGGCGTGGCGCCCGCATCCTCCGTCAGCCGGGCCACGCTCGCCGCCATGGCGGCGGGCAGCGGTCAGGTCCGCTCCCTGCATCTCGCGGGGACGACGGACGCGACCGGGCGGATGCCGGCGACCCTGCAGCAGATCGCGCAGCGGGAGCTGGGCCTGAACCGCGTGCTCGATCCGTGGGGCGGCAGCCGTCACGTCGAGGCCCTGACGGACGGCCTGATCGCGCGCGCGCGGGCGCACATCGCCGAGGTCGCGGCGGCAGGCGGTCTGGCGAAGGCGGCGGGATCAGGTCTGCTCCGCCGCCGCGTCAGCGAGGCGACGGAACAGGACCGGGCGGATCAGGGGCGGTGAGCCGACGGCAGGGCGGCGACCTGCTCGTCCGTCAGCTGGCGCACGATGCGGACGCGGCAAACGTCCGCCGGCGTGGCGGCGTCGGGCACGATGATCCGGGCGCCGTCATTGGTGCAGAGGCGGGTTCCGCCCACGCCGCCGATGTCCGGCGCGATGCCCAGTCGGGTGGCGTAGTCGATGTCCCGGCAGCCGCCGGTGGTGGCCAGCTCGAACACATCGTTCCGACCCACGCGCAGGAAGATCTGGCCGGTGGCGCCTTGCCGGAAATTGTTGACCTGCTGGACCAGGAAGCACTGGCGGGGACTGGCGGCGGAGGCCGACGCCTCGGTCCCGGCGGTGGGGGCGCAGGAGGCCGTCAGCAGCGCGGCGGCGAGGCCGAGCGAAGTCACGATGGATGTACGCATTGTCTGTCCTTCTGAGCAACCCCGGTCAGGCGACGGTCGAGCAATCACGTCAACAGTGCAAGTTGTTTCTGTGCCGCAACCCGCGCGGGATCGACGCGGGCGGCGACGGCTCCGGCCAGCGGTGACGGCGTTCCGGTCGCCATCGCCGCGACATGCTCCGCCAGCAGGGGAGAGGCGCAGAACCCGCGCGAGCCCATACCGCCGAGGATGTAGAGCCCCTCCCCGATCTCTCCGGCCAGCGGCAGGCGATCCGGCGTCGTCGCCCGCACGGCGACCCGACTGGCCGAGGGGCCGGCTGCTGCAATCCGGGCCGCAAGTTCGGGCAGGCGCGCGGCCACCGTCCGCAGGTTCCGCTCCGCCGCGTCCGGCGTGATCTCGGGCGAGGTGACGCCCCGGTCGTGGGTCGCGCCGAACAGCAGGCCCTCGCCGGTCGGAACGGCGTAACCGCCCCATGCGGTCGGACCGCCCTCGACGCCGCTGACCGTCTCCGCCTGTCCTGCGACCGGGGCGAGGGCGGTCTCCGGCGACAGGGCGGCATTGCCCCAGCCCGCCGCCAGCACCACCACATCCGCCTCCAGCAGGGTGTCGCCCTTCGGTCCGGTCAACCGCCAGACATCGCCGCGCCGCTCCACTCCGCTCACGGTCCCGCGGATCACCTCGACGCCGTCCAGCCAGTGGTCAAGCACCGCGGCGGGGCGGATCGCCATGGCCTCGGCCATCCATAGTCCGCCGGTCTCGACCGGCTCGCCCAGACGTCCGGCGCAGGCGGCGGCGTCCAGCGGGACCATGGCGCTCTCGGGCCAAAGATCCTGCACCGCGACCTTGGCGTGGCGGCCCGCATCGCGCGGCGCCTGCTCAAGCTGAAGGACGCCCTTGGCCAGCACCGCGCCCGGCGT
>JAVHYH010000249.1 GCA_031119155.1 Brevundimonas sp. | reverse complement strand
CGCGGCGTCGACCAGGACGGGTCCGTCGGGAGCAGGGCCTGCACATCGGGGGGGGTGATGAAGACCGGCGCGGCGCCGTGCTCGCGGGTGAACGACCGGCGGGTGGCGGCGTCGGTGGCGCAGACCATGACCGGCCGGGCGACCGGGGCTTGCGACGCTTCATGGGCGACAACCGGGGCGGCCGACAGGGCGGAAGCCGCGGTAGCGACGGCGGCGAAGGCGTAAACGGGACGCATGAGGGTTCCTCCAGAACGCCTGAAATGCTCAGGACTCGGAGCGAATAATGCGCGGATATCGCCGTTTGTAAATCTTATATGACGTCTTGAAGTATGAAATTTGACATCGAACGCTTTGGCGGTGGCTGAGCCTTTCGCCGCCCTCATGCGTTGTGCTGGCTTCGACGGAGCCCTGCCGCTTGCCCAACTTCTTGAAAGACAACCCGAACTGGCTCGCTTTCCGGGACCGCGCCTTGCGTCCCGCCGGCGCGGGACTGGGCCGGTGGCGCGACAACGACCCCTTCATCGCCGCCGTCCGAAACCCCGGGCGCACCGAGAAGATCGCCGCCGCGATCACCCTGCTGCTCATTCTGGCGATCGTCCTGTTCCTGATGCTGTTCGACTGGAACTGGCTGCGCGGCCCCATCGGGCGCTGGGCCTCTGCAAAATATGATCGCCAGATCGAGCTGAACGGCGACCTCGACGTGAAGCTGCTCAGCTGGACCCCGTCGGTTCAGGTGCGCGACCTGCGGATCGGCGGCCCCGACTGGGCGCGGGATCGCGACACGCTGAAGATCGCCGACCTTCAGGCCTCGGCCCGACTGCGCGCCCTGCTGGCAGGCCGGATCGAGATGCCGCTGGTCGCCGTCACCCGCCCGGAGGTGGTGCTGATCTCGACCGAAGACGGCCGTCAGAGCTGGAAGCTGAACCCCGACGCCCCCGACACCGGCGAGGGCCTGAAGCTGCCGCCGATCAACCGGCTGGTGATCACCGACGGCAAGGTCTCGCTGGACGAACAGCGCCGCAAGATCCAGCTGGAAGCCACCGTCAGCGCCCGTGAGGGTTCCGACGGCGACGCCGGCTTCAATCTGGACGGGGAGGGCACGATCAACGGCACGCCCCTGACCCTGGCCGTCGCCGGCGGGCCGTTCATCAACATCCGACGCGATCATCCCTACGGCTTCCGGGCGACGCTGGCGGGGGTCGGATCGCGGCTGGAGGCCAACGGCTCGATCACCCGTCCCTTCGACCTCGGCCAGTTCAGGGCCACCCTCAGCCTGCAGGGCAACGATCTGGCGGACCTGTATCTGCTGACCGGCATCACCACCCCGAACACTCCGCCCTACCGCCTGTCCGGCACCCTGACCCGCGACGACGCCAAATTCAGCTTCAACAAGTTCAGCGGCCGCGTCGGCTCCTCCGACCTGTCCGGCGATCTTGTCGTCGACAAGCCGGGTGATCGTCGCCGGGTGGACGCGGTGCTGCATTCCAACCTGCTGGACATCGACGACCTGGCGTCGGTTCTGGGCGGCAAGCCCACCGTGACCCCCGCCGGCAACACCGTCGTCACCTCCGGCCAGCCCGGCCGCCTGCTCCCCGACGCCCCGCTGGCCGTGGAGCGCCTGCGCACCATGGACGGCTCGCTGAAGTACACCGCCGCCCAGGTGAAGCGGAACGAGCTGGACATCCGCAAGGTCGAGCTCGGCGCCGATCTGGACGGCGCCGTCCTCAACCTCGACCCGGTCGCCTTCACCTTCAATCGCGGCGAACTGCGCGGCACGGCCCGGATCAACGCGACCCGCGACACCCCCTACAGCGCCGTGGACTTCCGCCTGCGCGGCTATCCGCTGGAATCGATCATCCCCGCGCGCGGCGGCGCTCCGACCGTGACCGGCAGCGCCCTCGGTCGCGCGCAACTGGAAGGCCCCGGCGCCTCAATCCACGACTTCGCCGCCGCCTCGAAGGGGCAGCTCACCGTGGTCGTGCCGCAGGGCCGGATGCGCTCCGCCTTCGCCGAACTGCTGGGCATCAACGCCACGGCGGGCCTGTTCCGCCTGCTGGGCGGCGATGAGTCCGACGTGGAAATCCGCTGCGGCGTCGCCGACTTCCGCGTTGCGAACGGCGTCGCCACGGCCCGGACCTTTGTCGTCGACACCACCCCCGTGCTGGCCCAGGGCGCCGGGACCATCGACCTCGGCGCGGAGACGATGAACCTGCGGATCGACGGCGAGACCAAGGAACCACGACTGGTCCGCCTGTGGTCGCCCATCGTCGTGCAGGGGCCGCTGACCGCGCCTGCCGTCGGCATCGACACCGGCTCGGTCGTCGGACAGGCCGGTCTGGCGGGCCTCCTCGGCGCCGTGGTCAATCCGCTGGTCGCCCTGCTGCCCTTCGTGGATCCGGGTCTGGCCGAGGACGCCAACTGCGGCGCGCTGATTTCCTCCGCCCGATAGGCCGCCGCGACTTGGTCCGAACCCCCGGATCATGCGTATCTGGCGCATGACCCGACGCGGCCTGCTCGCCCCCATGCTCGGCGCCTTCGCCGCCGCCTGTTCGCCGCTCAGCCTGCTGAACGGCCTCGGCCCGCGCGACAGGGGCGCCGGACGCGTGGCGCAAGGCCTGCGCTATGGCGACGACCCTCGCCAGACGATGGACGTCTTCGCGCCCACGGCGGCGGCGAGCACGCCCCGGCCCGTGCTGGTCTTCTTCTACGGCGGCGGCTGGGATTCCGGCTCGCGACAGGTCTACGGCTGGGCCGCGCAGGCGCTGGCCGCGCGAGGTTTCGTCGTCTTCGTGCCGGACTACCGCATCGTGCCCGAGGTCCACTTCCCCGCCTTCATCGAGGACGCCGCCGCCGCGACCGCCGCCGCCGGAAAACTGGCCCCCGACTACGGCGGCGATCCCGCCCGGCTGGGCGTCCTCGGCCATTCCGCCGGCGCCCATCTGGCGATGATGATCGCGCTGGATCGCCGCTACATGGCCGCCGTCGAGGCGCCGACCCTGATCAGGGCCGCCGCCGGGCTGGCCGGTCCCTACGACTTCCTGCCGTTCGACGTTCCCGCCTCGATCAACGCCTTCGGCCGCGTCCCGGACCCGACCCTGACCCAGCCGGTCAGCTTCGTCCGCGCCGACGCCCCGCCGCTCTGGCTGGGCCACGGGACCGCCGACACCGTCGTCCACGCCGAGGACACCACCATCCTGTGCGATCGCATGAAAGCCGTCGGCGGCCGCTGCGAGGCGAAGCTCTATCCGGACCTCTCGCACGAAGACCTGATCGCCACCTTCTCCCCCCTGTTCCGCAGGAAGGCGCCGGTGCTGGAAGACGTGTCCGCCTTCTTCCATCGCGAACTGGGCTGATCGTCACACGCCGTAACCGGTGTTCAGCGTAGCCGTCTCGCCAAGGTCACGATCTTCCGTTAGAGGAGGCCATGACAAATACGATGACAGCTACGGCGGCGCTGGACCGCCTTGAAACCCTCTACGCACAATCCGTCGCCAGTCTGCGCGATGCGGTGAAGACCTTCCTCGCCACCGGCGAACGTCCCGACATCGACGAACGGAACAACGGCCTCTTCGCCTATCCCGAACTGCGGGTCAGCTGGTTCGGTGATCGCCCGCAGGGCCTGCCGATCCGGGCCTGGGCCCGCCTGTCGCGGCCCGGTGTCTATTCCACCACCATCACCCGCCCGGAGCTGTACCGCTCCTACCTGCAGGAGCAGCTGACCCTGCTCGAGCAGGATTACGGCGCGACCTTCGACGTCGGCCCGTCGGAGCAGGAAATCCCCTTCCCCTACGTGCTGGACGGCTCGGACGTGGTGCTGGACGCCACGATGACGGCCTCCATCGCCCGCTATTTCCCGACCACGGATCTGGCCCACATCGGCGATGAAATCTCGGACGGCCTGTGGGACGCCGAGGACGAGTTTCCGCTGGCCCAGTTCGACGGCCTGCGCACCGACTTCTCGCTGGCCCGCCTGCGCCACTACACCGGCACCCCGGTCGAGGACGTCCAGAACTACATCCTCTTCACCAACTACAACCGGTACGTCGACGAGTTCGTCCGCTGGGCGCTGGAGCAGATCAAGGATCCGAACAGCATCTACGAGACCTTCTCCACCTCGGGCGGCGTGGTGGTCACCCGCGATACGCCGAACCCGGAGGCCGTCGTCGCCGACGCCGCCTGGAAGAAGCACCAGATGCCGGCCTACCACCTGACCGCGCCGGGCTGGAACGGGATCACCCTGGTCAACATCGGCGTCGGCCCGTCCAACGCCAAGACCATCTGCGACCACCTGGCCGTCACCCGTCCGCATGCGTGGATGATGATCGGCCACTGCGGCGGCCTGCGTCCCAGCCAGACCATCGGCGACTATGTGCTGGCCCACGCCTATCTGCGCGAGGATCACGTGCTGGACGCGGTTCTGCCGCCGGACATCCCTATCCCGTCGATCGCCGAGGTCCAGCGCGCCCTCTATG
>JAVHYH010000018.1:9451-21516 GCA_031119155.1 Brevundimonas sp. | reverse complement strand
CCAAGACCGTCGAATACGCCTATGACGACTGGACCATCGCCCGCATGGCCGAGCGTCTGGGTCGCGCCGACGTCGCCCGCGAGTTCGACCGCCGCGCCGGTTTCTGGCGCAACACCTTCGACGCCGACAGCGGCTTCGTGCGCGCCCGTCTGGCCGACGGCTCGTATCGCGAGCCCTTCGATCCGGTCGCCATCAACTACGGCTCGGACTACACCGAGGGCAACGCCTGGCAGTATTCCTGGTTCGTGCCCCAGGACATGGCATCGCTTGTCACGGCCATGGGCGGGGACCGGGCCACCGTCGCCAAGCTCGACGCCATGTTCGACTACGACAACACGGGCCTGGACTATTCCCACGCCGAGGACATCGCCGGCCTGATCGGCCAGTACATCCACGGCAACGAGCCCAGCCACCACTCGGCCTACGCCTATGTCTTCGCCGGCGCCCCCTGGCGCACGCAGGCGCGGCTGAAGCAGATCATGGACACCCAGTACCATTCCGGCCCGGCCGGTCTGGCGGGCAATGATGACGTCGGCCAGATGTCGGCCTGGCTGATGTTCACGGCCATGGGCTTCTACCCCGTCACCCCGGCCTCGGGTCAGTATGTGATCGGCCGCCCCTTCGTCGAACGCGCCGTCCTGAACCTGCCCAACGGCAAGACCTTCACCATCTCCACCGACGGGCTGGCCGACACCAACCTCTACGTCCAGTCGGTCACCCTGAACGGTCAGCCTCTGAACCGCACCTGGATCGGCCACGACGAAATCCAGGCCGGCGGCGCGCTCCATTTCGTCATGGGCGCCGAGCCGAACCTGAGCTGGGGAACCACCGCCGCCGAGCGGCCCTATGCCATGAGCGGGTATGGCCAGTGATCGGGACGCGCGACTAACGGCGCGTTCACCTTCTCCGGCCTAGAGGGCGCTCTCAAGGGGCCGCGTGTGCGTGTGGCCCCGGCGTGTGGAGTATACAGCCTTGGCCGACCGGCGGACGTGGACGACCTTTCGGGTCGCGGTCATCCTTGTGGCGCTCGCCTTCCTGGGCATGCTGGCCGTGCTCGCCGTCGTCGGCGCCGCCATCGACGCCCACCAGCGCGAGAAGGAACAGCACCTCGTCGAGCTGCGGGTCGCCAGCGCCCTGAACGGCGTCACCACCGACCTCACCGCCGGCACCATCTGGGACGAGGCCGTCGTCCGTCTGGTCGCCCGCGATCCGGACTGGATCGACCACCACCTCGGCGCCTTCTACGCGGTCCAGAGCGGACACGCCGCCACCATCGCTTATGACCACGAGGGCCGGCTGATCCGCGTCAGCCTGGCCGGGAAGGCGGCCGGCGCCGACCCCGCCGATCCCTTCGCCCGCGCTGCCGTCACCCTTGTCACCGACGTCCGCAACCGGGCGGCAGTGCGCGACCGCGCCGCTGTCGACATGCAGGCCGTGCGGCTGCGCAGCGGAGTGGTCGGCGTCAACGGAAAGACCTGGCTGGCCGGCGCCTCCACCGTCGTCCGGCACACCGCTGACGGCCCCACGCCCGCATCCGATCCGGTCATCGTCTCCTTCAAGCCCTTCGAGAGCATGGTCACGCCGCTGGAGGCGGAACTCGGCCTCAAGGCGCCCCGCTATCAGCCGGGCGCGGCAGAGCCGGAGTTGGCCCGTCATCAGACCGCCATCGCCGTGCGCGGCATCGAGGGCCGCACTCTGGGCTGGATCGTCTGGACCTATGAGGCGCCCGGCGCCCGCATCCTGCGTGACGCCGCCCCGGTCCTGCTGGTCCTGCTGCTGGCCACCCTGCTGGCCGCCACCGTCCTGTTCAGCCGCGTCGCCGACGACGTCCGCCGCCTGACCGACAGCGAGAAGGCCCTCGCCGCCGCCCTGCAGAAGGCCGAGGCCGGCAGCGCGGCCAAGTCCCGCTTCCTGTCCAACATCAGCCATGAGCTGCGCACGCCCCTGAATGGCGTGCTGGGCATCGCCCAGGTGATCGAGGGCGACCTGCTGACGCCGCAGCAACGCGACCGCATGGCCCTGCTCAAGGAGGCCGGAAAGGCCCAGTTGCGATTGATCGAGAACCTGCTGGTCGCCATGCGCCTGCAAAGCGACGCGGTGGCCCTGCACCCCAAACCCTTCTCGCCCGACGCCCTGCTGCGCCAGATGGCGGCAGACTATCGCGGCGGCGCCACGGCCAAGGGGCTGAAGCTGCGCGTTGAGGCCAAGGCGCCGACCCGTCGTCTCGGCGATGAGGGCCAGATCACCCGCCTCATCGAACCGATCATCGACAACGCCATCCGCTTCACCACCGAAGGGACCGTCACCCTCCGCTCGCGCGAGACCCACAACGCCCTGATCGTCGAGATCGCCGACACCGGCCCCGGCGTCCCGCCCGAGGTCATCGCCGACCTGTTCAACGCCTTCACCCAGGTGGACGAAACTTCCACCCGCGCCACGGACGGCGCCGGCCTGGGCCTCGCCATCAGCCACGGCCTGACCACCGTCATGAAGGGCCGCCTGCAGGTTGAGAGCACGGGCAGCGGCAGCCTGTTCCGGGTGACACTGCCGCTGCCGGCGGCGGCGGACTAGGTCAGGGCTTCACAAACCCCCGTAGCACGCACGCCTCGGTGCTTAGCTGCAGCCGGTCCAGATCGATCCGCTTCGGCTCGGCGAACATCAGGAAGTAGTATTTCATCTGTTCCGACCACCAGTAGCCGGGGCAGTTGTCGCCCTGCGTCATCGGGCGGGTCGTGATGTCGGCCAGCGAGGTGTAGCCGTACGCCGCCTTCGAGGTGGCCTTCATGTTGCGATAGTGGATCGCGGTCAGGGCGCGATAGCGGTCGTCGCGGTCGCCCAGCCACAGATTCAGCGTCGCATCGGCGAACTCGGGGCGAAGGCCGGTGCGAACGCCGCGCGGGGTGCGGGTCCGCACATCCGTCGATTCCGGGATGATGACGTACCGCTCCTGCATCTCCGTATAGGTCGCCAGGAAGTCGTCGCCCTCGGCCTTCAGCCCCACCTGTCCCAGCAACCCGGCCAGATAGCCGCCCAGCACCGTCTGTGAATATCCGGTCGTCTCGGCGGTCTCATAGTCCACCATCGGGAACCACAGGCGACCGTCGAACCGCTTGCCCTGATGGGCGACCATCGCGCCCATGCATTCCTCGGCCCAGCGCTTCATGTCGGTGTCGCCGAACAGCTCCCAGCTGTCCCACAGATATTCGTAGAAGCTGTCCGCATAGACGTCGATCGAGGCGTTGCGGCTGATGAACTGCCCCGTCTCGGCGTGGATGTTGGCGGCCATCAGCCCCTTGTCCGACCGCATGTCCAGCGCGTGCTTCATCGCCCGCTTGGCCGCCGCATAGTAGCGGTCGTCGCCGGTCAGCTGGCCCAGCACGCCGAACTCGGTCGCATAGGTGCCGATCTCGGCCAGATTGGTCTCCGGGTCGCGCACCGCCCCGGTCTTCAGGTTCACATAGCGGTACGGCAGGCCGTGCGGCGAGGCGTCGAACGCCTTCATCAGCCGCTCGGCCAGATCCTTCGCCTTTTCCAGCAGCACGGGATCGCCACAGGCGAGGTGCGCAGACACCAGACCGCCGACCAGCCGGATGTTGGTTTCGAACACCTGCGAGTAGTCGTCGATGTCGAAGTCCAGGCTGGACTTCACCCAGTCGACCCCGGCCTGGAACTCCTCGTCCAGTTCCATGATCCACAGGGTGTCCAGCGCCTCGACCAGCGACAGGCCCAGATCGTGTCCCTGAATGAAGAAGGATCGGGCCGTGCCCGAGACCGGATTGATCTCGTCCTTGCCCCACGCCTTGTCGACATAGTGGTCCCAGGCCCATTTGAACTCGGCCTTCACATCGGCGCCGAGGGCCGCCCAGTCCTCGGAGTTCCAGCCGGATTGCCCCGCTGTTCCGGCCTGCGCGGGCAACCCCGTCAGTCCGAGCGCGGCGAGACCGCCTGACAGGGCGAGGGCGTGGCGGCGAGTCAGTCGGTGCTGGGTCATGCCCCACCCTATCCCTGTGCGCCGCGCCTGCAACGGGTCAGCGAACGCCGCCGTCCATCGCCTGACAGGCGGCGATGAAGGCTTCCGGCACCGGCACGGTCCGGCGCGGTCCGTCTGGTGCCACGCAAACATAAGTCAGGCCGATATCCGCGAGCAGTTCATCCCCCCGGAACACCGCCACCCGCGGCTTGAACGAGGTCCGGCCGAACTGTTCGATCCGCGCGCCCAATCTCAATTCATCATCGAACATCGCCGAGGCGCGGAAGTCCGCCGCCGCCCCCGCCGCGAACATGTCGATGCCCAGCGACGCCAGTCCGCCGGGCCCGGCCAGACCGATGGCGCGCATGTATTCGCTCATCGCCACGTCGGCATAGACGAAGTAGTTCGGATTGAAGACCACGCCCTGCATGTCCACCTCGGCCCAGCGTACGCGCAGGGGCTCGAAGAAGGCGAAATCGGCGGGCGTCGAGGGCGTGTCGAAAGCGGGCATGCCGTCACGCTAGGCCGCGACTTCATCCGCTCGCAAGGCGCCGCCACGTCAGCGGCGGGCGCTCAGCCGAAGTCGCCGGTATGGCCGCCCCGCATCCACGGCGGCTCAGGCATGGCTGCGCGCGCCTGCGCCTGCGCCCGCGTCCAGCGGTCGTGCAGGTCGGTGAAATACGGATCGTCCGCCTCGATCCGGCGCTCGTCGCCGCTGATCATGTCGCGGCGCAGGGTCAGCATGTCGAACGGCGCCCCCACCCCGACATTCGAGCGCATGGTGGTCGAGAAGGAGATCAGGCCCAGCTTCACCGCCTCGGCCAGCGGCGTCCCGCCACGCAGTCCGCTGACCAGGATCGGCTTGCCGTATTTCAGCTCGCCGATCTGCATGAAGGGCGTGTCCGGCCCGCACTCGATGAAATTGCCCTGGCTGTAGATCAGGAACAGCTGCATCGGCCCGCCGGCGATCTGGCCGCCCAGCAGCATGGTCGCCGAGGTGTTCAGACTGTCCGCCTCCAGCGCCGGGGCGATCGACTGACGCACGCTGCGCACGGCGTGCCCCAGCAGCTGGGCGCAGCGGAACAGGGTCGGCGCCGTCTCCAGCGTCTCGGGCTCCTCGCCGACGTTCAGGTGCACGCCCTCGCGCACCATGGCCAGCGCCGTCTGGGTCACCGACAGATTGCCCGCCGTAGCCACCGCCAGCACCCGCTCGCCCGGCTGATCGACGACGTGCAGCTTCCGATAGGACGAGATGTTGTCCACGCCCGCATTGGTCCGGGTGTCGGCGATCATCGCCAGCCCCTCATCGACCAGCAGGCCTACGCAGTAAGTCATTGGACGTGTCGTATCCCGCGAACGTCAGAATCCGGAGAACCGTAACAGATTCCCGCGACCTGCGACCCCGCGCCTACGCCTGCTGCTGACCCTGTTGCATGTCCGCATCACGCACCGTCAGCTTGACCGCCAGCGTCTCGCCGCTGCCGCCGTAGCTGGTCCCCCGCACCGGCGCGGCGCCGAGGTAGTCCAGCCCCGTCGCGATGCGGACATAGCGCTCGGTCGGGCAGATGCCGTTGGCCGGATCGAACCCGACCCAGCCCAGCCCCTCGATCCAGGCCTCGGCCCAGGCGTGGGCGGCCTCCTGATCGGCCCGGTCCCGCCGCGCCAGATGGCCCGAGACATAGCGTGCCGGCACGCCCATATGCCGGGCGCAGGCGATGAAGACGTGGGCATGGTCCTGACAGACCCCCCGCCCCAGCGCCAGCACCTCGCTGGCCGTATGGGTCGGCGTCGTCACCCCGACCTCAAAGGCGACCGAGCCGTGGATGCCCGCCATCAGCCGATGCATCCGGTCCAGCGGCGGATGGGCCAGGAACTCTGCGGCGAAGACGGAGATCAGCTTGTCCCGCTTCGTCAGCTCCGTGTCGCGCAGGAAGACCAGCGGCGACAGCCGTTCCTGATCCGGCGGCACGACCCCGGCGGTGTCCGTGGTCACCACCTCCCCCGTCACCCGGATGGTCAGGTTGCGGGTCGGCTGTTCGGTATAGAGGGCGTGGACGATGTTGCCGAAGGCGTCCTCGGACTTGCGCAGGCGCGCATCGACGTCCGTCTCGACCTGCCAATGCCGCACGGTCTGCGCCTCGCTGGAGCGCGGCGTCAGACGCAGGTTCTGGATGATGAACCGCGCCGCCCGGTCATAGGCGTAGGTGGTGGTGTGATCGATCCCGATACGCATGGATCAGCTCAGATACTGTTCGGTGATGGCCTGCCCCAGCCGCCCGTTCTCGTTCAGGAACGACTGGATATATTCGTGCAGGCCGGACTGGAAGATGGTCTCGATCCGCGACGAGTCGAACGCCCGCATCCGTTCCGCCGCCAGCCGCTGCGCCGGACCGCGCCGACCGTAGTCGCTGGCCAGCTTCTCCAGATAGCGCACGATCGAGGCCTGACAGCTGGCCAGCGAGCGCGGCATCTGCCGGTTCAGCACCAGCAGGTCGGCCACCAGCCACGGCTTCACACTGTCCCGATAGACCCAGCGGTAGGCCGTCAGCGCCGACACCTCGCGCAGCAGGGTCGTCCACTGGAAGTAATCCAGCTGCCCGCCCACTCGTTCGCCCTCCGGCAGCAGCAGGTGATACTTCACATCCAGCAGGCGCGCGGTGTTGTCGGCCCGCTCGATCGCCGCGCCCAGCCGCAGGAAATAATAGCCGTCGTTGCGCAGCATCGTCCGCGACGCCGCGCCCTCGACCGACAGGGTCACCGTCTTCACCCACTCCAGGAAGTGACCGAAGTCGTCGCGCCGGGTCGGCTGCCCCTGCTCGGCCAGCCCGTTCCAGGCGCCGTTGATGGCCTCCCACAGCTCGATGGTCAGGGCGGTGCGCACCGACCGCGCATTGGTCCGCGCGCGGGTGATGCAGGCGGTGATGGACGAGGCGTTCTCCGGCGCGAAGGCCAGATACTCCCGCACCGACTTCTCGGTCGGCGCCCGGCCCAGCGCCTTTGGCGCTCCGGCCGAGGCCAGGGCGCTGGCCCAGACCGTCTCGGCGTCCCCGTCGCCCCGCGTCGGAATGGCGGCCAGCCGGGTGGTGGCTTCCAGAATGCGGGCGAGGAAGTCCGCCCGCTCGATATAACGGCCCGTCCAGTACAGGCTGTCTGCGGTTCTTGAGAGCATCAGACGTCCAGCACCCAGGTGTCCTTGGTTCCGCCGCCCTGGCTGGAGTTCACCACCAGCGAACCGGGCTTCAGCGCCACGCGCGTCAGCCCGCCGGGCGCCACCTTCACCCCCTCGGGGCTCGAAAGCACGAAGGGCCGCAGATCGACGTGGCGCGGCGCCAGTTCGCCCTTGTCCAGCGTCGGCGCGGTCGACAGGGCCAGCGTCGGCTGGGCGATGAAGTCGTCGGGATCGTTGATCAGCTTCTTGCGGAAGCTCTCGATCTCCGCCTTGGTCGAGGCTGGACCGACCAGCATGCCGTAGCCGCCCGAGCCGCCCACTTCCTTGACCACCAGATCGCCGAGGTTGGCCAGCACGTGCTTCAGCGCGTCCGGCTCCCGACAGCGCCAGGTCGGCACATTGTTCAGGATCGGCTCCTCGCCGGTGAAGAAGCGGATGATCTCCGGCATGTAGGTATAGACCGCCTTGTCGTCGGCCACGCCCGTGCCCACGGCGTTGGCCAGGGTCACCGTGCCCGCCTCATAGGCCATCATCAGCCCCGGCACGCCCAGCGCCGAGTCCGGTCGGAAGGTCAGCGGATCGAGGAAGGCGTCATCGATGCGCCGGTAGATCACATCCACCTGCTGCTGGCCCTCGGTGGTCCGCATATAGACCTTGCCGTCGTCGACGAAGAGGTCCCGCCCCTCGACCAGCTCCACCCCCAGCTTGTCCGCCAGGAAACTGTGCTCATAGTAGGCCGAGTTGAACGGTCCGGGGGTCAGCACCACGATCGTCGGATCGCTCCCCGCCCCCACCGGCGCGCTGGCCCTGAGCGACGCCAGCAGCATGTCAGTATAGGTCTCGACCGGCCGCACCGGATAGTCGGCGAACAGGTCGGGGAACAGCCGCATCATCATCTCGCGGTTCTCCAGCATGTAGGAGACCCCCGACGGCGTACGGCAGTTGTCCTCCAGCACGTAGAAGCCGTCCTCGCCCGTCCGCACCAGATCCACGCCCGCGATCTGCACCCAGATGTCGCGCGGCGGGCGGCGACCCTGCATCTCGGGCGCATACTGGGGATTGGTCAGGATCAGCTCGGCCGGCACCACGCCCGCCTTCAGGCACTCCTGCTTGCCGTAGATGTCCGACAGGAAGGCGTTCATCGCCGAGACGCGCTGGACCAGCCCCTTCTCCAGCCCTGCCCATTCGGCGGCGCCGATGATGCGCGGCACCACGTCGAAGGGGATCAGCCGCTCGGCGGACTCGGCGTCGCCATAGACGGCGAAGGTGATGCCCATGCGGCGGAAGAACAGCTCCGCCTGCCGCGACCGGGCCTGCAACAGACCCTCGGGCGCGTCCTCCAGCCAGCGCGCGAGACCGCGATAGCTGGCGCGGATTCCACCGCCGTCTCCGGACATCTCATCAAAGGCCATGCCGTCCCCACCGCAAGCAAGCTGCAGCGTGACCCGACAAGCGACGCTGAAGCAACAGGAATGTTGCGGTGCGGCAAAGGTTCAACCGGAAACGGACGGCGGCGCGTTTTCCCGGTCGGCCGGCTAGCGCGACTGGATGACCGTGGTCTGGCCCAGATAGACCTGCACCTTGGCGTACCCCTCGGTCCAGCTGTTCTGGCTCAGGATCTCACCCGCCCCGACGTCCCAGCACCCGGCCGACACGGTAAAGCGATAGCGGCCGCCCGGCGGAATGCTCGCTCCGCCCGGCAGGCGGTTCAGTCCGTAGGTCGAGGCGCTACAGTCCGATATCATCACCACATCGATCCCGGCGCTGCGCGAGACGTTACGCACTTCCAGCACCCCGGTCGGTTCCCCCGGCCGGACCAGCGGCCCTCCGGTGATCAGCGAGGCGCAGCCGCCCGTGGCGATCAATGCGGCCGTGGCGGCGGCAATGCGAAGCATGGTGTTCATGATAGTCCCTCCAGTCCCGCGACCTGAAAACCATCGTTACGCCATGGACAGAAGTGACGGGTTCTGACGAGCGCCCGATCGGACGCACACGGATCGGTCGTCATTCCGCCGACACCTCAGCTTCATCGTGCATTCGCCGCACCGTCTTCCCGGCGGCATACAGCCCCGCTAGGTCAGCGCCTCCACTCCCCGGGGGCTGTCATGATTCATCGCGTTCAACGTTCATCCGTTCTGTTCGGCGCCAGCGCCCTCAGCCTGGCCTGGGCCCTGGCCGGCGCCGCCTCCGCCCAGCAGGCCGAGCCCGACGCCACCCAGCTGGACGAGGTCATCGTCACCGCCCAGCTGCGCGAACAAAGCGCCACCGAGGTGCCCTTCGCCCTGACCGCCTACTCGGGCCAGCGTCTGGAGAACCTCGGCGTCCAGGACTTCGAGGAGCTCTCGGCCTTCACCCCGGGCTTCCTGGTCCAGAACCAGTCGCCCAACAATCCGGGCTTCGTGATGCGCGGCATCACCTCCGACTCGGGCGCCGCCACCGCCGAGCCGCGCGTGTCGGTCTTCCAGGACGGGGTGTCGATCTCCAAGTCGCGCGGTTCCTACGTCGAACTGTTCGACATCGCCCGCGTCGAGGTGGCCAAGGGGCCGCAGTCGACCCTGTACGGCCGGGGCGCCCTGATCGGCGCCGTCAACGTCATCCAGAACCGCGCCGAGATCGGCCAGACCGACTTCTCGGGCCGCGTCGGCCTGGGCGACTATTCCTACGCCATCGGCGACCTGATGGTGAACCTGCCGCTCGGCGACACCGCCGCCATCCGCTTCGCGGCTCGCCACAAGGTCCGCGACGGCTATGTCGAGAACCTGCTGGGCGGCGAGGACTACAACAGCTTCGACACCCAGGCGATGCGCCTCTCGGGCGCCTTCCGCCCCACGGACGGCCTGCGCATCGACGTGATCGCCAACTATCAGGTGGATGAGGCCGCGGGCACCTCGTTCAAGTCGATCGCCTACACGCCGCAGGATCCGACCACCGGCGCCGTCCTCGGCTCGCGTGAGCCCTGGGCCGGCGCGGCCCTGACCCCGTCGGCCCTGTTCGACGGCGGCAAGACCCTGGGTCTGGACCGCGACGTCTGGGGCGTGACCGGCATCGTCTCCTGGGACCTGTCGGACAGCCTGACCCTGACCTCGACCACCGCCTACCGCGAGTTCAGCTCGTACGAGACCTTCGACGCCGACGGCGTGTCCCTGCCCATCCTGACCGCCGCCGAAGAGGCCTATGGCGAGCAGACCAGCCAGGAGTTCCGCCTGAACTATGACGCCGGCGGTCGCCTGACCGGCTTCATCGGCGGCGGCTACTTCTCGGAAGAGGGCTACCAGCGCACGCCGACCCAGTTCGACGAGCGCATGGCCCTGGCCCAGCTCTCGGGCGTGCTGGACGGCAATCCGCTGGCCGTCGGCCAGAACACCCTGCCCGCCGCCGCCTATCCGACCGTGGCGCAAGGCGTGATCACCCAGCTACTGACCCCGCTGGGCGCCGGAGCCCTGGCCCCGGCGATCGCGGCCAACCTGAAGTCGGCCCACATCGAGACCCCGATCAACAGCTCGGAGCTGGAGTCCTTCGACCTGTTCGCGGACGCCACCTACGCCTTCACCGACCGCTTCGAGATGTCGGCGGGCCTTCGCTACACCCGTGATGAGAAGACCACCGGCTACGCCTCCAGCGTCCAGAGCCGCTCGATCCTGGGCGGCCTGCTGGCCATCCAGACCGGCGCGGTGCCGCCGACCCAGATCCCGGCCCTGCTCGGCGCCCTGGCCACCCCCGGCGCCGTCAACCTGCCGGCCAACCTGCTGCCGCTGTTCGGCCTGACCGCCCAGCCGACCGCCAACAACGGCGACTTCACCTACGGCGATCTGGAGGATGAAGGCGTCACCTGGCGTCTGACCGCCCGCTACGCCCTGTCGGATGACACCAATCTGTACGCCAACTACGCCCGCGGCCGTCGTCCCGAAGTGCTCAGCCCGGTCGGCCCCTCGGCCCCCGGCGGCGCCGTCACCTTCAGGCAGATCGACGCCGAGACCGTCGACAGCTTCGAGATCGGCGCCAAGACGGCCCTGCTGGACAACGCCCTGCGTCTCGACGGCGCCGTCTACCTCTACAACTACGAGAACTTCCAGACGACGATCCAGGACGGCGTCCAGTTCGTCGTCACCAACGCCGGCAAGGCCGAAGCCTACGGCTTCGAAGGCCAGGCTGACTGGCGGGTCGCCGAGAACCTCGAGGTCTTCGGCACCTACAGCTACAACCACTCGCGCTTCAAGGCGGGCATCTTCGACGGCAACCACCTGCGCCTGTCGCCTGACCACCGCGCCTCGTTCGGCCTGACCTGGACGCTGCCGGTCGCCGGCGGTTCCTTCCAGGTCCAGCCGACCTACAGCTGGCAGTCGGAAGTCTTCTTCGACGACGACAACGACCGCACCGACCTGCAGGCCGACAATCTGGTCGCCGACCTGATCGTGGACGAACTGCAGGACAGCTACGGCCTGCTGAACCTGCGCCTGCGCTACAGCCCGAACGAGGGCAACTGGTCGCTCGAGGCCTTCGCCGACAACCTGCTGGACGAAGAGTTCGTCAAGGATGCGGGCAATACCGGTGACGCTCTGGGCATGCCCACCTTCATCGCCGGCGAGCCCCGCACCGTCGGCATCGTCTTCGGCGTCAAATACTGAGGTCCGGATCATGGCGAACCTGCACCGTCGCGGTCTTCTGGGTCTCTTCGGCGCCGGCGCGGCGGGCGCGAGCCTGCCCGCCGCCGCCCGGCAGGCCGTCGATGTGCAGTTCCTGCACGGGGTCGCCTCCGGCGATCCCCGTCAGGACGGGCTTCTGATCTGGACGCGCGTCACCCCGTCCGACCTTTCGGTCCGCACCGTGCGGGTCGACTGGTCGGTCTGGCGTGACGGCGACACCAGCGCCTCGGTCGCCTCGGGCACGGTCGAGACCGGTCCCGAGCGCGACTTCACGGTCAAGGTG
>JAVHYH010000018.1:0-9441 GCA_031119155.1 Brevundimonas sp. | reverse complement strand
GATCAGGGCCGCGCCCGCACCCTGCCGTCCGGCCCGACCGCCGACGCCGTGCTGGCCGTCGCCTCCTGCCAGCTCTACCCCGGCGGCCTGTTCAACGCCTGGGACGCGGTGTCGAAGCTCGATCGCCTCGACGCCGTCATCCATCTGGGCGACTACATCTACGAATACGGCGCCGAGCCGGACTCCTACGGCATGAGCACGGGCGCGCGCCTGAACCGCACGCCCAATCCGCCGCACGAGATCGTCACCCTGGCCGACTACCGGCTGCGCCACGCCCAGTACAAGTCGGACCCCGACCTGCAGGCCGCCCACGCCCGCGCCCCCTTCATCTGCGTCTGGGATGACCACGAGGTCGCCAACGACACCTGGACCGGCGGGGCCGAGAACCATCAGTCGGAAACCGAGGGCGAGTTCCTCACCCGCAAGGCCGCCGCCCTGAAGGCCTATTTCGAGTGGATGCCGATCCGCGAGCCGGAAGGCGGCCTGACCGAGGACGCCATCTACCGCAGCTTCGATTTCGGCGACCTGGCCAGCCTGCTGATGGTCGAGACCCGCCTGCTGGCGCGTCAGGAGGCCCTCAGCTTCGCTGCCGACATGCCGGTCGTCGGCACGGGCCGCGACGCCCGCCCGGACCTTGAAGGCTTCCGCGCCAAACTGGCCGCTCCGGACCGTGACCTGCTGGGCGACGCCCAGCGCGACTGGATCCGCTCCACCCTGACCGCCTCGCGCGAGGCCGGTCGTCCCTGGCAGGTCATCGGCAACCAGGTCGTCATGGGCCGGGTGCAGGGTCCCGACATCACGAAGATGGCCTCGCCGCTGGAGGTCACCCTCCTGCTGGCCAGCCTGCCCGCCGCCGTCCGCGCCGAGGTCCGCCAGTCCATCGAGCTGTTCAAGCTGGGCGTGCCGTTCAACCTCGACAGCTGGGACGGCTATCCCGCCGGTCGCGAACGCCTCTACGCCGCCTTCGCCGACGCCGGCGTCCAGCCCATCGTCCTGGCCGGCGACAGCCACGCCTTCTGGGTCAACGACCTGAAGGACGCCTCGGGCCGCCGCGCCGCCGTCGAGTTCGCCACCAGCGCCATCTCCAGCCCCTCGCCCGGCGACCATGTGAAGGGCGTGCCGCTCGGCGCCGCCCTGAACGCCGCCAACGAGGAAGTCCTGCTCTGTGACCAATCCGCCAAGGGCTTCGTCCTGCTGACCCTCACCCCGACCGAGGCCAAGGCCGAACTCCACGCCGTCTCGACCATCTTCGAAAAGCCCTACACCGCGTCCGTGCTGAAGACCTTCACCGTCGCCAAGACGCCGGACGGCAATGGGCCGCTGGTGGAGAGCTAACCCTTCTCCCTCCCCTTCATGGGGAGGGACGTCGGCGCGAAGCGACGACAGGGTGGGGTGCGTATCCGAGCGCTCGGTTCCCCACCCCTCCCCCATCGCGGTCCACCCTCCCCCCAACGGGGCGGGGGAACCACCCGACTCCCCCCACCGCCGCCCCCCGGGCGTCACATACTGATCCAGCCAGCGGACCGTCTCCCACAGGGTGTGCCCGACCGACTCCCGCGCGCGGTAGCCGTGGGCCTCCAGCGGCAGGACCACATAACGCACCGTCGCCCCCTGCCCCTTCAGCGCCGCATAGAACCGCTCCGACTGCACCGGGAAGGTGCCCGAGTTGTCGTCCGCCTCGCCGTGGATCAGCAGGATCGGCTCATTGACCTTGTCCGCGAAGGCGAAGGGCGACATTGCGTTATAGGTCTCCGGCGCCTCCCAGTAGGTCCGCTGCTCGGCCTGGAAGCCGAACGGCGTCAGGGTCCGGTTATAGGCGCCCGAACGCGCCACGCCGGTGCGGAACAGATCGGTGTGGGCCAGCAGGTTGGCGGTCATGAAGGCGCCGTAGCTGTGCCCGCCGACGGCGATCCGGTCGCGGTCCGCCACGCCCAGCTCGACCACCGCATTGACCGCCGCCTCGGCGCTGGCCGTCAGCTGCGCGATATAGGTGTCGTTCGGCTCGGCCCCGTCCTTGCCGATGATCGGCATCGACGGATCGTCCAGCACCGCATAGCCCTGGGTCAGCAGGAACAGGTGGCTCGAGCCGCCCGGACGCACGAAGCGGTTGGCGGTGTCCACCACCTGCCCGGCCACAGCGGCGTCGGTGAACTCGGCCGGATAGGCCCACATCACCAGCGGCAGCGGGCCGTCGCGATCCTTGTCGTAGCCGGCCGGCAGATACAGGGTGCCCGACAACTGCACCCCGTCGGCGCGGGTGTAGGTGATCAGCTGGCGCGACACGCCCGCCAGCTGCGGCGCCGGATCGGTGAACTGCGTCAGGGCCGTGGTCGTCGCCGCGTCCAGATCCCGTACGAACAGATTGGCCGGATCGTTCTTCGTCTCGCGACGGGTCACCAGACGGCGGGCGCCGTCATCCAGCAGGCCGACGATGCTCTCATATTCGCCCGTGGCCGAGGTCCACAGCCGCTCCGACTGGCCGGTGTTCAGGTCCATGGCGGCGAGGAAGGGATACTCCCCCTCCCGCGTCGCGCCCGGTCCGGTCATCAGCAGACGGCCATCGGCAGCGAACCGCGCCACATTGAAGCCCTGCGCGTTCGCCTCGGTCAGGGGGAAGCCGGGGTTATTGTACTGGTCCTGATAGTTCCGCTCCAGCAGCACCCGGCCCGTTCCCGGGTTCGACGGGTCGACGACGTAGCGGGTTTCGTGGCGGGTGTTGAACCAGCGGCTGGTCACCAGCGCGGTGTCCGCATCGCCCCAGGTCACACCGCCATAGCGTTCGTTCAGGTCGATCAGGGTCGTCGGCTGCGCGCTGAACGGCGCCGCCAGGGTGAAGACGCGGTCGCGCACCTCGGCCTCGCGACGCGGATCGCCGCCGTCCTGCGCCTCGGTCCACACCAGCGTCGAGGGCGCATCGGCGCGCCACTGGATCGAACGCGGCCCCGGCGACACGGCGTCGAACGGGGTCGGGATATTGTCCCGCAGCGGCAGGTCGGCGACCTGATGCACCGTGCGTCCTTGCAGGTCGATGACCTTGGTCTCCGCCGGGAACAGGCTGGCCGGGACCACATAGCTGTAGGGCCGCTTGACCGTGGTGGTCAGCACATAGCGCCCGTCCGGCGAGCTGCTGGCGCCCAGATAGACCCCGGGCTGACCCAGGCTCCGCGCCCGCCCGTTCAGCGGCACATAGGTCAGCTGCGAGGTGAAGTAGTGGTCGAACAGGGCCTCATCGCCGGCGTTCGCCAGCAGGTCCTGATAGGTCCGCGCCGGAGCGACCCGGCCCATGCTCTCGGCCACGATGGGGCCCTCGGGCGGACGGCTCACGTCCGGCGCCGCGCCGCGCCCTTCCGGCGTCAGGCGCACCACGAGACCGGCGCTGTCCGACAGCCAGTCGAAGGCGCCGCCCGTGGCCGCATTCACCCGCGCCTCGGTCAGCTTCGTCGCCCGCGCCGTGGCCACATCGACCACCCACAGCTCCAGCCCCGTCGGGGCGTCCATCAGCAGGGCGACCTTCGACCCGTCCGGCGACCAGCTCGGCGACAGGAAGCGGGCGTTGGCCGGCAGCTGCACCGTGCGCGCCTCGCCGCCCGCCACCGGCTGGAAGCTCAGGCCCGTCAGCCAGCTGACCCGGCTGTTGGCCTGCCCGTTGTTGCGCGGATTGATGCGATAGCCGCCCAGACGCAGCATCGGCTCGGCCAGTTCGGCGATGGGCGGCAGGTTGGCGCGGTCATACAGGGCCAGCGTCGTCCGGTTCGGGCTCAGGCTCGAGCTCGGAGTCGGCTTGGTGTCCAGAATGTCGGCGATCGGCGCGGGCGGCTGCTGATAGGTCAGGGCCTCCTGCGCCAGCGCCGGGCCCGCCACGGCGGCCAGCAGGACAAAGGCGGGCAGAGCCCGGGCGAGCAGACGACGACGCATGAAACAGCCCCTTGAGCGCCCGCTCACTCACGGGCGGCGGCACGCTAGGGGCGACATCCGAGTCCGGTCAAGCCGATGTTATGGTGTATCACCACGTTCCGGCGCGGGCGCCTGTCCCGGGAAGCGCGCGTCCTTCAGGTCGAACCAGACGTCCCTCAGCCCCTGACGCGGCATGTCGGTCCCCACCTGCGCCAGCTGCCCGACCCAGGCCTCGGACAGCTTCTCCACCGTCTCCGACACCCAGCCCGGCGCCTGCTGGTGCGACCAGTTCAGCGGCGAGACGGCGTTGAAGACCAGCAGGAACAGCCCCGCGATCACCAGTGTCTGCGTGGTCCAGCGCAGATCGCGCGCCGCCAGTCCGTCGTCATCGATCGGCGGTCCCGGCGGGAAGGCGAACCGGCCCAGCGTGACCAGCGGATTGACCCGCTCGACCACCGGCTCCGGCGCCGTCGGCAGGTCGTGGGCGTCGGCTGTCTCGATCCAGTCGCTCGGCGGGTCGGCCGGCGTCGGCGGCGGCAGACTCTCGTACAGCGGCGGGAACGGCGATTCCGCCCCCTGCGTCGGGAAGGGCTCCAGCCGGAACCCGCCCCCTTCGTTCTGATCCTTCTCGTCGGTCATCGCTGCTCGAACGCCTCAGAACTGGAAATAGATGAAGGGCGCCACGCCCTCGGGCCGCACGGCCTCGACCAGCAGGATGGCCACGCCGATCAGCAGCCCGAAGGTGATCGACGGCGCCGCCTTCACCCGCTCGGTCACACCCTCGATGGCGCGCGGCGGAAGCCAGTGCATGGCCAGCCCGCCGATGATCAGCACCAGCAGCAGCGGCGTCAGCATCGTCACCGGCCCGATCCGGCCCAGTCCCGCCAGCATGGCCATGGCCAGCTCGAAGGTCTCGGCCCGGAACAGGATCCAGCCCAGGCAGACGATGTGGAAGGTGATCAGCACCCCGACCACCGTCGGCATCACCTTGCGGTCGCCGACCGCGCTCAAGTAGCCCGAAGGGCGGTAGCGCTCCAAAAATGCGCGCGCCAACCGCTCCACGACCTGCACCCCGCCATGCAGCGCGCCCCAGGCCAGGAAGGTCCACGCCGCCCCGTGCCACAGCCCGCCCAGCACCATGGTGATGAAGACGTTCAGGCACGACCGGATCAGCCCCTTCCGGCCTCCGCCCAGCGGCACATACAGATAGTCGCGCAGCCAGCTGGACAGGCTGATGTGCCACCGCCGCCAGAAGTCCTGCATCGACGACGCGCGGTACGGCTGGTCGAAGTTTCGCGGGAACGAGTAACCCAGCAGCGCCGCCAGGCCGATGGCCATGTCCGAATAGGCCGAGAAGTCGCAGTAGATCTGCACCGCATAGCCGTAGGTCGCCGCCACGATGTCGATGGCCGAATGGGCCGACGGATCGAAGAAGACCGGATCGACCAGATTCACCGACAGCTCGGACGCGATCACCGTCTTCTTGAACAGGCCCCAGCAGATCAGCAGCAGGCCATGCGTCGCCATCTCCCGCGTCAGCCGCGGCGCCCGCTCGAACTGCGGCAGCAGGTCCGACGCCCGCACGATGGGCCCGGCCACCAGATGCGGGAAGAAGCTCATCAGCAGCATGACGTCCAGCAGGCTCTTCGCCGGCGGCGTCTTCCCGCGATGCACGTCCACGACATAGCTGATGCCCTGGAAGGTGAAGAAGGAAATCCCCACCGGCAGCAGGATCTCCAGCAGCGGCAGATCCCGCTCCCAGCCGAACCGCGCCAGCAAATCGCCCGCCTGTTCGACGAAGAAGCCGTAGTATTTGAAGAACCCGAGGATCAGCAGGTTGGCCGCTACGCCCAGCCCGACCAGCCAGCCGCGCCTCGCGTCCACGCCCTCGCGCTCCATCCTGCGCGCGATCAGGGCCGCGATGCCCCAATTCAGCACAGCCGACAGGATCAGCAGGCCGACGAACCGCCAGTCCCACTGGGCATAGAAGAACCAGCTGGCCAGCAGCAGGAACAGCTTGCGCCGCCCGTTCTCGCGATCCAGCGACCAGGCGGTGAAATAGACCAGCAGGAAGAAGACGCCGAAGGCGAGCGTGGGAAACAGCACTACTCCACGCCCTCCTGTTTCCAGCGGTCATAGGCGCCCATCAGGTCGCCCGAGAGGATGCCGCCGATCCAGTCGGCCCCCGCACTCGTGAAATGGACCCGGTCGCCGCGCATCAGGGGCTCGGCCCCCAGCGCCAGACGATCGGCCGAACAAACTCCCCCCATTCGGCCGTGCCAGTCCCATAACGCGACGCCCAGATCGGCGGCGACCCGGCGCTGCACATCCCGGACCACCGCCAGCTTCGGCGGCGGCGCCCGCGTGCCGTCGGCGCTGCATCCACCGGTCCCGCCGTTCCTCAGCCCGTCGGGCGCGCCCAGCAGCATCAGCGACGCCCCCGGCGCCAGCCGCTTCATTCGCGCCACCTGTCCGCGCAGCAGGGCCTCATAGGCGACGGGGTCCAGCCCATCGTCGAATCCATCATTGATTCCGAACGCCAGCACGATCAGGTCGGGCCGCCAGGCCGTCAGCTCGGCCGAGACGATGTCCTCGTCCCGCGCCGCCAGATCGCGCAGCGTCGCGCCGATCCGACCGAGGTTGGACACCGTCACGCCCCGCGCCGCGCCCTCCAGCCAGACGGAGTCGATCACCGCCCCCTCGCCTGCCGCGCTCACCCGCACCGATGACATCGGCCCGGCGAAGGTCAGGGTGCGACAGACCTCGGTGATCCCGTCCCCCAGATCAATCTCGCGCCCGACGCCGCCCGCCTCGACGACGACGCTGCTCCGGTCGACGGAGGACCGTCCGCAGACGCCGAACGCGGTCACCTCGCTGCCCGGCTCCGGCTCGAACCCCATGACCGCATCGCGCAGGCCAACAGCCCGCACCCCGGCGGCGCCCATCCGCTGAAGGCCCGACGGCGTCGCGGTTTGCAGGCGCGCCGTCTCCATCAGCCAGCCGCGCTGGGCCACCGTCACCTGATAGGGCGCATAGCCGTCATAGGGCACGCCCGGCGGCATCACGCCCCGCCCCGCCCGGCCGAACCGTCGCTGCAGATCGACCCGCAGCTTGCCGGTGATGCGGTCGCCCGCCGTATGGCTGTCGCCGATCTGCAGGATATGGACGGGCCGGTCGCGCGTCCCCGCCTCCGTCGCCGCCAGCGCCGCGAACACCCCTTCCAGCGCCTCCGGCTGGCACAGGCCTTCGGGACAGATCCCAACGCCCGGCTCGACCACCGGCGCCGCCACATAGGGCGTCTGGGCATAGGCTGGCGCCGCTGCCGACAGCAGGATCGCGATCAACGCCCCCCGCGCCGCGCTCATGATCAGGCCGCGGGTTCGGCGGTCAGCCCCGCATCGCGCTTCAGCCGCTCGGCCACCGGCGCGCTCATCCGCAGATAGCCCGCCATCGACATGTGGATGCCGTCATGGGCGCGCATCAGCGTGCGTCGACCCGCATCGTTCGGCAGATAGGCCTCATAGGCGCCCTCGGCGTTCGAGGTCAGGGCCGTCGTCTCGATATAGGGCACGCCCAGCGTCCGCATCCGCTCGGCCACCACCCCGTTGATCAGGGCCATCCGCCCGTCAAAGCTCTCGCGCTTCATGCGCGGCAGACCGACCCAGTACACCGCCACGTCGCGGCTGCGCAGCAAGGTCACCAGATCGGTGATGCGTTGGGCATAGGCCGCCTTCCAGCCGTCGGTGCCGAAGGCATGGACCACGCCGTCCATCGAAATGCCCTGGGCGTCATTGGTGCCGAACAGGACCACCGCCACGTCCACCGGCTGGCTGTCCAGCTGGCCGCGCGTCTTCGCCTGCACATCGACATAGTCGTAGCGGCTCAGCCCGGTCGAAACCTGCGAGAATTTGCTCACCGAGACGTTCGGCTGGCCCTGCAGGTCGCGGTACAGCCCGGCATACAGGCCGTCGGCCATCGAATCCCCGAACACCCCGATCCGCAGCGAGCCCTTGGCCAGACGTTCCGCCAGCGGGGTCGTGCGCACCACCGTCGGCGCCGGCGCGACCGGCGCCACGACCGGCGCGGCTGTCGTCTCGGTCTCAGCTTCAGCGGACGGCGGCGCGGACGCCGAGGCCTGTCCGCCCAGCAGCAGGGTCGGATGACGCATCCACGCCCGTCCGTCCGGCGTCAGCGCCAGTCCCGCGATCACCCCGATCACGAACGTCGCCGTCAGTGCGTTGATGCCGACCTTCAACTCGCAAGCCCCCGAACCCGATACCGGAGCCTTCTTAACCTATCGGGCGCGCCCTGCCACCAAACGCCCGCGTGGCGCGAAGAAAAAGGTTAACCCGTGTCCCGGAAATCAGCCCCAGCGGCCTTCGGCCCAGCGCGCGGCAAAATAGCCCGCCGTGGCGCAGGCGCCGGTCAGCACCGTGCCCCAGGCCATGTCGATCAGGGTCATCTTCGTGGACCAGACGTTCAGCGTCGCCTGATTGGTCAGGTCGTAGGTCGCATAGGCCACGAACCCCAGCACCGCCCCGCTGATCGTCGCCCTCGCCCAGCCGCCCGACTGCAGCGCGGGCGCGACGGCGAGGAAGACCGTCCCGGCGATCGAGATCAGATAGAAGGCCACCGCCGCCGTCATGTTCGGCTTGTCGGCCATGATCGACCCGATGGCCGGCCGGTACACCCGGTCCACCATGCTGGTCAGCCACACCGCGTCCAGCGCCGCGAACGTCAGCCCCGCGCCCAGATAGGCGAACAGATACTTGATCATGGCCTCGTCTCCCTTCGGGAGAGATACGTTCGGCGGCGGCGGTTGGATGCGTCCATTTCTGACGCATCGCCCTGCTACTTTGCTGCCTGCTACACCGCCGCCTGCCGCCTCCCCCGATAGACGGGATAGACGGGATAGACGGTGTATTTCGACAGTCTCCCACGTCTCGCCCGTGTCATCCCTTGCGTCCTTAAGAGACCCGCTTTCCCCTCCGGACCGACCGATCACGCCGAAGGCCGATCCGCCACACTTGCCCCGCCGCCGCCCGCGCGTTACGGACGACCCAAGGTCGCCGATATTCATCAGGCGATGAAAACATGAGGAAGCGATGCGGAAGATCTTTCCCGACGTGGCGTCCGCGCTGGAAGGCCTGACGTTCGACGGCATGACCGTCATGTCCGGCGGTTTCGGCCTGTGCGGCATCCCTGAGAAGCTGATCGCCGGCCTGCGCGACTCGGGCGTGAAGGGGATGACCGTCATCTCCAACAACGCCGGCGTCGACGGCTTCGGCCTGGGCCAGCTGCTGGAGACCAAGCAGATCGCCAAGATGATCTCGTCCTACGTCGGCGAGAACAAGGAGTTCGAGCGCCAGTATCTCGCCGGTGAGCTCCAGCTGGAGTTCAACCCGCAGGGCACCCTGGCCGAGCGCATCCGCGCCGGCGGCGCCGGCATCCCCGCCTTCTTCACCGCCACCGGCGTCGGCACCCTGGTCGCCGAGGGCAAGGAGGTGCGCGAGTTCGACGGCCGTCAATACGTCATGGAGACCGGCC
>JAVHYH010000017.1 GCA_031119155.1 Brevundimonas sp. | reverse complement strand
GGACGACGCCGTTGACCTGGGGCTCCCAGGCGTCGGTGGCCAGAACGATGCGCATATGGGCCGAAAGGCTCCGCCGTTGATCGGAGGAATGGTCTAGCGCGTCGGGATGACGTTGGCGAGACGGAGGATTCTGTCTGTCCCCGGCTAGGCGGTCCGCGCGAAGCGGATCAGTCCGCCGGGCGTGGCGAACTCCGCCTTATGGGCCGAAAGGGTCAGCGTCGATGGGCCGGAAAGCAGGCCTTCGAGCCGGGCCAGAGTCTCCACCTCGACCTGCGAGCATCGGGACAGGCGTTCCCCGCCGTCGAAGCGCTTGCCGTCCATGGAAACGCCGCCGAGCCGGCATCCGCTGGTGACGATATAGGCCGCGGGCTGAGCGGAGCCGGGGCGAGCCCGGATTTCGATGCCGATGCTGGCATTGCTGGGCTGGTCGTCAATCGACATCAGCTCGCCCGCGAACAGGAAAGTCGGGTCCCTCGCCCTGTCGGCGGGCGCGGCGCATCCTGCGAGCGCGGCGGCAGCTAGGGAGGCGGTCAACAGGCGCATGGCGGTCCCTCCGGTACGGCCACGCTATGTCGCCGACGCTACAGCGGCAACGCCGTCGTCGCCTTCACCTCCTCGAGAACGGCATAGGTCCGGGTTTCGCGGACGCCCGGCATCTTCACCAGCACATCGCCCAGAAAGGCGCGGTAGGCGTCCATGTCGCCGACGCGGGCCTTGATCAGATAGTCGAAGCCGCCGGCGACCATGTGGCACTCCAGCACCTCGGGCTGGCGGCGGACGGCCTCGGCGAAGGCCTCGAACATGTCGCCCGTGGTGCGGTCCAGCAGGACCTCGACGAAGATCATCAGTCCCCGCCCGACCTTGGCCGGATCGATCAGGGCGGCGTAGCCGGTGATCACCTTCTTCTCGCGCAGGCGGCGGACCCGTTCGAAACAGGCGGCGGGGGACAGATTGCACCGCCGGGCCAGTTCCGCGTTGGAGATACGGCCGTCCTCCTGCAGCGCCTTGAGCAGGCGACGGTCCACCGCGTCCAGATTTTCCATCGATCAAACGCCCGTATGGCCGAACGATCTTCGGCCGTTCCGCCCATTATACGATGCACATTCGGAGTTGTCCGCCATATATGGCCGATCACACAGGATATCCGCGCCCATGACCACCGTCGCCTTCACCCCCTCGAGCGTCGCCGGCTGGGACACGCTGGATCACGGCAAGTTCGCCGATGAGACCGCGACCGTCCGCGGCCTGCTGGACCGCTCCCCGCTCGACACCGCCGAACGCGCCGCCGTGCTGGCCAGCGCCACCGATCTGGTCGAACGCGCCCGTCGCAGCGTGAAGAAGCAGGGCGTGGTCGAAAGCTTCCTGCAGGAGTTCTCGCTGGGCACCCGCGAGGGTCTGGCCCTCATGTGTCTGGCCGAGGCGCTTCTGCGCACGCCGGACGAAGAGACCCGCGACCGCCTGATCGCCGAGAAGATCGGTTCCGCCGACTGGGCCAGCCACCTCGGCCAGTCCGACAGCCTGTTCGTCAACGCCTCGACCTGGGGCCTGATGCTGACCGGCAAGCTGGTCGATGTGGATGACGAGGCGAAGACCGATCTGCCCGGCTTCCTGAAGCGTATCGTCGGCCGTCTGGGCGAGCCGGTGATCCGCGAGGCCGTCGCCGCCGCCGTCCGCATCATGGGCGAGCAGTTCGTGGTCGGCCGCACCATCGAGGCGGCGCTGAAGCGGTCGAACAAGGAAGGCTGGCTCTGCTCGTTCGACATGCTGGGCGAAGGCGCCCGCACCGCCCATGATGCCGAGCGCTACGAGAAGATCTACGCCGACGCCATCGAGGCCGTGGGCCAGACCGCCAAGGGGCAGGGGCCGGAGGTCGGCCACGGCGTCTCGGTCAAGCTGTCGGCCCTGTCGCCCCGCTATGAGGCCGTTCACGAGGACCGCGTCTGGTCCGAGCTGTATCCGCGGGTAAAGCGCCTCGCCCTGATCGCGGCCAAATACGACATCAACTTCACCATGGACGCGGAGGAGGCCGACCGCCTCGCCCTGTCGCTGAAGCTGCTGGACCGCCTCGCCAACGAGGCCGAGCTGGGCGAGTGGAAGGGCCTCGGCCTGGCCGTTCAGGCCTATCAGAAGCGTTGCCCCGAGGTGATCCGCCGCGTCGCCGAACTGGCCAAGTCGTCGGGCCGTCGCCTGATGGTCCGTCTGGTCAAGGGCGCCTACTGGGACACCGAGATCAAGCGCGCCCAGCAGTTCGGTCGCACCGACTATCCGGTCTTCACCACCAAGGCCGCGACCGATCTGAACTATCTGGTCTGCGCCCGCCTGATGATCGAGGCCGCGCCGCACATCTACAGCCAGTTCGCGACCCACAACGCCCACTCGCTGGCCGCCGTCTACAAGATGGCCTCGGAACGCGGCGTGAAGATCGAGTTCCAGCGCCTGCACGGCATGGGCGAGGCCCTGTACGACGCCGCGAAGGAGGCGTTCGGCCCGGTCACCGTGCGCGCCTATGCTCCCGTCGGCGGCCATGAGGACCTGCTGCCCTATCTGGTGCGCCGCCTGCTTGAGAACGGCGCCAACTCCAGCTTCGTCCACGCCCTGCTGGACGAGCGCGTCCCGGCCTCCGCCGTCGCCGCCGACCCCATCACGACCGTCGAGGCTCATCCCGACCGTCACGCCAAGATCCCCGTTCCGAAGGATATGTACATGGACCGCCAGAACTCGCTGGGCCGCGACTACTCACAGGCCGCCGACCGCGAGCGGCACGCCCTCGCCCTGCAGAAGGTGGACAGCGAGAAGCTGACCTCCGGCCCGATCATCGGCGGCAAGCTGAAGGCCGGGACCAACCCGCAGGACGTGACCAACCCGTTCGACACGACCCAGGTGCTGGGCCACGTCTCGGAAGCCTCGGCGGAAGACATCGACGCGGCGGTGGACGCCGCGGCCCGCGCCCAGATCGCCTGGGACCGCAAGGGCGGAGCGGGCCGCGCCCCGGTGCTGCGCGCCATGGCCGACGCGCTGGAAGCCGACATGGACCGTCTGGTCGCCCTGCTGTCGCGCGAGGCCGGCAAGACCCTGAACGACGGCGTCGCTGAGGTGCGCGAGGCCGCCGACTTCTGCCGCTACTACGCCATGCTGGCCGAGCGTGACTTCGGCGGCGCGCAGGAGCTCAAGGGCCCGGTCGGCGAGATCAACTCGCTGGTCTTGCATGGGCGCGGCGTCTTCGCCTGCATCAGCCCGTGGAACTTCCCGCTGGCCATCTTCACCGGCCAGATCGCCGCCGCGCTGGCCGCCGGCAACGCCGTGCTGGCCAAGCCCGCCGAACAGACCCCGCTGATCGCCGCCGAGGCCGTGCGCCTGTATTACAAGGCCGGTCTGGACGCCAACCTGCTGGCCCTCGTTCCCGGTCGTGGCGAGACGGTCGGTTCGGCCCTCGTCAGCCACCCGGGCATCGACGGCGTCGCCTTCACCGGCGGCACCGACACGGCCAATCTGATCAACCGCTCGCTGGCCGCCCGTCAGGGCGCCATCATCCCCTTCATTGCCGAGACCGGCGGTCTGAACGGCATGTTCGTGGACACCACGGCGCTGAAGGAACAGGTCATCGACGACGTCATCCTGTCGGCCTTCGGCTCGTCGGGCCAGCGCTGCTCGGCCCTGCGTCTGCTCTACGTCCCGAACGAGGCGGCGGACGCCCTGATCGAGGGCCTGAAGGGCGCGCTGGCGGCCCAGGTCGTGGGCGACCCGACCGATCCGTCCACCGACATCGGCCCGGTCATCGACGCCGACGCCAAGGCCATGCTGGACGCCCACCTCGAGCGCCTTGGCGCCGATGCGAAGATCATCGCCCGCGCCGAACTGCCCGCCGGTTCGGACAAGGGCCACGTCTTCGCCCCGACCATCGCCGAGATCCCGACCGCCGACTATCTGGAGCGCGAGGTCTTCGGCCCGATCCTGCACATCTGCCGCTATGAGCCGTCGAAGCTGAAGGAGACGGCGTCGAAGCTGGCCGCGCGCGGCTACGGCCTGACGCTGGGCGTGCACAGCCGCATCGAGGCCTTCGCGGCCGAGGTCGTGCGTCTGGTCCCGGCGGGCAACGTCTACATCAACCGCTCGATCATCGGCGCGGTGGTCGGCTCCCAGCCCTTCGGCGGCGAAGGCCTGTCGGGCACCGGTCCCAAGGCCGGCGGCCCCTACAGCCTGATCCGCTATGCGTCGGAAAAGGCCATCAGCAACAACATCTCGGCCCAGGGCGGCGATCCGGCGCTGCTGAACCTGTAAGGCCGGAGCGCTCACCGCTCACCTCCCCGTCGCCCCTTCAAGGCGATGGGGAGGACAGATCGGCGTCTTCGCCGATCAGGTGGGGGCGGCGCAGGCGTTTGCCAGCGGCCCGCCGACACCGGTGTTCGAGGCGTCTCCTGCCCTGACGGAGCCGCCCTCTCCTGATCGCCGCTGACGCGCCGATCTGTCCTCTCCATTCGCCTTCGCGAACGGAGAGGTGAGGCGCAGCCGAACCTCAGCCTAAGCCGCCGCCTTCTCCTCGGCCCGCAGCGTCAGCACCCGCACCCCGTCCTTCGTCACCGCCACCGTGTGCTCGAACTGGGCTGACAGCTTTCCGTCGATGGTGGTGACGGTCCAGCCGTCATCGCCGGTCTCGACCCCCGCGCGGCCCTGATTCAGCATCGGCTCGATGGTGAAGGTCATGCCCTCGCGCAGGGTCAGGCCCCGGCCCGGCCTGCCGAAATGCAGCACCTGCGGGTCCTCGTGCATCTCGCGCCCGATGCCGTGGCCGCAGTAGTCGCGCACGACGGAGTAGCCGGCCTTCTTCGCGTGGGTCTCGATGGCGTGGCCGATGTCGCCCAGGGTCGCGCCCGGCTTCACCGCCCGGATGCCCTTCCACATCGCCTCATAGGTGGTCCGCACCAGCCGCCGCGCCGCCGCCGGGACCTCGCCGATCATATAGGTCTTGGAGGAGTCGGCGATGAAGCCGTTCTTCTCCAGGGTGATGTCCAGATTGACGATGTCGCCGGCCTTGAGAATCTCCTCGGTCGACGGCACGCCGTGGCAGACCACCTCATTGATCGAGCAGTTCAGCACGAAGCCGTAGCCGTACTGGCCCTTGGACGCGGGCCGCGACTTCAGGTCGTTGACGATGAAGGCCTCGACGCGGTCGTTGACCTCCATCGTGCTCATTCCGGCCAGCGACAGGGTGTCGATATAGGCGAAGACCGAGGCCAGCAGGCGACCGGACTCGGCCATCAGTTCGATCTCCTGCGGGGTCTTGGTCATGCCGCTGCTCCCGCCGCCGGCGCGCCGTCCACCCCCGCCGCCTTCAGCTCGCGCGCCGCCAGCTCCTGGAAGGTCAGGCCGGGATTGAGCTCGCCCAGCATGCCGATCCGCATCCAGAAGGCCGCCTGTCCATTGATCGACCGGCACGAGGCCTTGCTGGCCCGACGCAGCTGCTCGTGCAGCTCATCCTCGATGTTGACGATGCCCATGGGGCGAACTCCGCTTATACGTTTCGTATGCGCGGCATATAGGGTCAGTCGGGGCGGTTCAAGGCGTCGTCAGCGCCGGATCAGGCTGGCGTCGCCGATCCGCATGCTGCCGAAGGGCAGCAGGGGCAGGTTCATCCGGACATGGCCAGTGAAGCCGCCGCCGCCCCGGTCGTCCAGGGTGTAGGTCATCCGGGCGTCATCCATCCGCAGGGTGATGACCAGCGCGCCCCGGTTCAGGCGACAGTCCGCCGCCTCGCCGTCCACCACGCAGGTCAGGCCTGACGCGCCCCGGGCCGAGACGACCACGGGCATCTCCAGCCGCCCGGTGTCGGTCTTGATGGTGACATTGGCGTCTTCCGCCGGGGTCATCCTCCTCAGGGTCCAGTTTCCCAGCACTTCGGGCCGCTGCAGCGCCTGCGCATGAGCCGCGCCCGCGACCAGACAAACGGCCAGGGCCGCTGTCGCGCCCAGCCTTCCATATCCCGCCATGCTCGCCCCCCGATTGCGTTCAGGGAAGGCTAGGACGCGCGGTCAGGGTGTGGCCAGTTAACTCGCGGACAGGTGGCGCGGCGGTCAGTCGCGCGGGGCGAAGCTCTTCTCTTCGCTCAGGGGTGCGATGAACAGCCGGTCGCAGCGGTCCTCGTCGTCCGTCAGGGGAATGACCTCGTAGCCGTCCGCCGAGGCCTCGACCTCTTCGGCCAGGGCGCGGAACGCCGCCTCATGGCCTTCGCGGCCGTACAGCAGATAGCCGTCCTTGGCGTCGATGACGCCGTACGATGGACCGCCTTCGAGGAGGGTGTCGATGTCCATGGTCATGAGACCGGAAAGCGGAACCCCCCGATCCGGTTTCAAACGGCCCCGGTTCGGCGCCCCGCTCAGGCGACGGTGATCGTGCCCCACATCGGCTGGATGCCCGCCTCGGTCTCCAGCCGCATGCCATAGCCGCCCGGCGGCAACAGCAGGGTGGCGCGGGTCTGGCCGGGAGTCAGCAGGAAGTGATCCGCCGGAACGCCCGCCGTGCTTTCGGACAAGCGGATCGCCTGCAGCAGGGCAGTCCCGTCGAAGGCCGGGACCGCGACCTCGACCGGCTTGCGCAGCGGGTCGGCGGCCAGCCAGCCGGGGCGGCCCGAGACCGGCGCGCGGCGGGGATGGAAGACGGACAGGTCCATCTGCCCCGCGTGGGTGCGGCTGCCGATGGTCGCGCCGTCCTTCCAGACCACGATGGGGGCGGTGGGGGCGAACCGTTCCAGCACGGCGGCGACATGCGGGGCGTCGTGGGCGGGGTTCAGGGCGGGCCAATTGAACGACTGTTCGATGGTCAGCGGGTCGATGCCGGTCTTGGCCTTCAGCCGCGCCGCGAACCATGTGCCGCCGACGCCCGGCTTCTCCATGGCATGGGCGTAGCCGACATAGACGAAGACCTTGGCTCCCGGGTTTGTCGACAGGATGTTGGCGATCAGATTGTCGGCCTGCGCCTCCTCGCGGGCGGCGATCTCGCCCTCCCAGTCCGCTCCCTCCGGCGCTTGCTGATCGAACATCTGCTCATAGGCGGCGAAGCGGTAGCCCAGTCGGGCGGCCTCACGCACCGCCTCGGCATAGACCGGATCGCGGCTGTACCAGCCGAAGTCGGGGATGAAGGGCATGCCCTGCCGGTACAGGGTGATGGACGGGGCGGGCTCCTGTTGCCGGTTCGTGAAGGTCTCGGCGGCGAACCAGTCGTAGCCCAGCGGGCGCAGGGCCCGGGCGACCTGACCGGCGAAGCTGCGATGGCCCGAGATGTTGTGGGCCTCGTTCAGGATGACGATGGAGGTCTTGGCCGCGCCCTCGAGAATGGCCTCCATGGCGTCGCGGCTCTCGGCGCCCTCCAGATCGGGCCGTTCCAGACCGGCGCGCGGCGGCTTCTCGGTGCTGGCCAGTGCGGTGACCTCATCGCCGAGGAAGGAGGCGTACTGGCCCAGCATGCCGCCCGCAGCCTGATCTCCGGCGGCGGCCTTGGCCTTCATGTCCAGATAGAAGGGCAGGTAGCGCCCTTCCTGCAGGAAGCGCTCCTCGGGCGTCAGCGGCTCCTGCGCCCGGACGCCCAGCGCCGCCGTCGCGCCCACCGCCCCTGCCGCCAGTCCGAAGCCGCGTCGCGTCCACATGGTCTGCCCCCTCGCTTTACCCGTTGAAGTTCAGGGGGCGAAAATGGCGGGGGCAAGGCGAAGCTTGGGGCCTTAGATTTTCGGCCAGCCGCCCGCGCGGCTGAGGGCGCTGGGGGCCGGGCGGCCGATCTTCTCGCCGATCCAGCGGGCGTTGGCGATCAGCCTGTCGAGGTCGTAGCCGGTGTCGAAACCGGCGCGCTCCAGCATATAGACCAGATCCTCGGTGGCGATATTGCCCGTGGCGCCCGGCGCGAAGGGGCAGCCGCCGATGCCGCCGACGGAGGCGTCGAGGATGTCTACACCGGCCTCCACGCCCGCATAGGCGTTGGCCAGGCCGGTGTTGCGGGTGTCGTGGAAATGCAGGCGCAGGGCGGCGTCGGGCGCGGCCTTGCGGGCGGCCTCGACCTTGCGGGTCACGGCCCAGGGATCGCCGACGCCGATGGTGTCGGCCAGGGCGATCTCCTCGACGCCCAGCGCCGCGATGCGGCCGACCAGATCGGCGACCTGATCGACCCCGACCTCGCCGTCGAAGGGGCAGCCCCAGACGCAGGAGAGGGTGGCGGTCAGGGACGGAGCCGCGCCCGAGGCCGCGCCGGCGTTGGCGCGACCGGCGATGATTCCGGCCAGCATCTCGACCTGCTGGTCCACCGTCAGCCCCTGGTTCTTCAGGCCGAAGCCGTCGGTGGCGGACATGGCGACGTTCACCTCGTCTACCGCCGTGCCCAGCGCCCGGTCATAGCCCTTGCCGTTCAGGACCAGACCGATGCGGCTGCGGCCCTCTTCGTGGGGCAGGTCGGCCATGACCTCCTCGGCCCCGGCCATCTGCGGGACGTACTTCGGATGGACGAAGCTGACGGCCTCGATCCGGCGCGCGCCGGCGCTCTCCAGCCGCCGTACGAAGTCAGCGCGGACGGCGGGCTCCAGCACAGCCTTTTCGTTCTGCAGGCCGTCGCGGGGGCCGACCTCGACGATGGTGATCTTGCGGCTCATCGGGCGGAGCTCTGCGCGGTCGTCGGCGTCGGCGCATCGTCGCGCGGGGCGTAGATGAACAGGTCCACGTCATCGCCCTGCGAGTAGTTGTGGCCGCGCACCTCGGCGACGGTGCGGCCGGTCACGCCGAGGCGGGCGACGGCGGCGTGGAAGGCCTCGGCCTCGCGCTCCTCGACGATGGCGGGACGGCCCTCGGCCAGGGCGCGGGCGGCGCCGTCGGCGTCGGTCAGTTCGGTGTCGCGGCCGGTTAGGAAGACGAAGCTGGGCTCGTGATAGCCGGCGATGGCGACCGGGCCGGGGCGGCCCTGACGCGGGTGCAGGTCATTGGCGACCAGCGCCCGGTCCAGCTGCGGCGAGACTGACAGCGGGCGAAGCTGGCGCAGGGTGCCCGCCAGCGCGCCGTGGGCGACGACGCCCAGGCACAGGCTGACCAGCACCGCCGTTACCGCCGCCCGGTGCATCAGCAGGAAGGCGCCGATCAGGCCCGCCAGAACGGCGAAGACGATGGTGATCGTGGCCCAGGTCTGGGCGGTCGAGCGGCCGAACTCGGTCAGGCCATAGACGACCAGGGCGGCCAGCAGCACGCCGACGAAGATGGCCAGGCCGGCGCCGGTCCAGCGCGAGATCCTGCCGATGGGCCGGGTCAGGGCCGCCGCCGCCAGCAGGGACAGGGCGCCGAAGACCGGCAGGTTGTAGTGGATCAGCTTGGTCGGGGTCAGTTCGAAGATCAGCCAGGCCGGGACCAGCCAGCAGACGAGGAAGCGGATCGCCGGCTCGGCCCGACGGCTCCAGCCGGTCGAGACGGCGGCGGGCAGCATCAGGGTGGCCGGGAAGAAGGTGATCAGGGCGGCGATCAGATAGTAGCCGGGAGGGGCGCCGTGGCTCTCGTGGCCGCCCGCGATCTTGGGCGCCAGATCACCCGCGATGGCCTCGCGCCAGAAGCCGCCGTCGGTGGCGATGGTGATGGCGATGGCCCAGGGGCCGACCAGCAGGGCCACCAGCGGCAGACCCCAGCCCCAACCCAGCCGCTTCAGCCAGCGGAAGTCGCGGTCCCACAGGGAGACCAGCAGCATGGCCGGGGCGATGACGATCAGGCCGATCGGCCCCTTGATCAGGATGGATAGTCCAAGCCCGAACCAGAACATCAGCTTGTGCGGCCTGAGCGGCGTCTCCCCGGCCTTCGAGGCCAGATAGATGCGGGCCAGCCCGGCCATGGCCAGGGTGACCGCGCCGCACAGCATGGCGTCGGTCTTGGCGATGCCCGCCTCGGTCGAGAGCAGGAAGGAGGCGCCCATGATGGCGCCGGCGAGGAAGCCCGCCCGCGCGCCGAACATGGCCTGCCCGACCCAGGCGACCGCGGCGGCGGCCATCATGGCCCCGAGGATGGAGGGGATGCGGTAGGGCTGGATGTCCCGGTTCTCGACCTCGGAGGTGGCGGCCACGGCGGCGGCCTGCATCCAGTAGATGCCGACCGGCTTCTTCCAGCGCGGATCGTCCTGGAAGCGGATGTCGACATAGTCGCCGGTCTCGAGCATCTGCGACGTCGCCTGGGCGTAGCGGCTCTCGTCCCGATCCAGCGGCGGCAGCAGGGCGAGGGCGGGCAGACCCGCGAACAGGGCGATCAGCGCCGCCAGCAGCGGACCTCGCCAGCCGAGGATGTATTTGTCGAGATCGGGGCGCGTGATCGAGAGCGTCATGTCCGCAGTCCTACCACGCCGGTTCCGCCGCCGTCATGCGTGTGCGGAGCATGTCTCCCGCCCGGCCCCAAAACCCGCTAGAGAGCGGATATGACCGAAGCCGTTCCCGACATCTCCGTCGTCGTCCCCGTCCATGACGAGCAGGGCGCCGCCGCGCCGCTGGCCCGCGAGATCGCCGCCGCCTTCGCCGGACGGTCGTTCGAGATGGTCTTCGTCAACGACGCCTCGAAGGACCGGACGCTGGACGAGCTGCGCGCCCTGCAGGCCGAACTGCCGATGCTGCGGGTGCTGAGTCATGGCTCCAACGCGGGCCAGAGCCGGGCGGTGCGGACCGGCGTGCTGGCGGCGCGCGGGGCGATCGTGGTGACCTTGGACGGCGACGGGCAGAACCCGCCCGCCGATGCGCCAAAGCTGGCCGACCTGCTGGCTGCCTCGCCGCCGAACGTGGCGCTGGTGGGCGGGGTGCGCGCCAAGCGCCAGGACTCGGAGGCCAAGCGCTGGGCCTCGCGCTGGGCCAACCGCATCCGCAAGAAGCTGCTGAGCGATGACGCCGACGACACCGGCTGCGGGCTGAAGGCCTTCCGCCGTGACGTCTTCCTGCGCCTTCCGTATTTCGACCACATCCACCGCTATCTGCCGGCGCTGATGATCCGCGAGGGGTATGAGAACCGCTACCTCGACGTCGATCACCGCCACCGCGAGACGGGCCAGTCGAAGTATACGAACTGGGGCCGGCTGATGGCGTCGTTCTCGGACCTGCTGGGCGTGATGTGGCTGAAGTCGCGCTCGCGCAAGCCGGGCGCGATCAGCGAGTTCTGAAGCCCGTTCGCCTGCCGGGGGAGCGGGCGTAGCCGTATGGAGCGATCCGGGGTATCTATCGTTAACAAGCGCGGCCGTGAGCGGTCGTGGATGGAGCCTCGCCCATGCTGGTCGCCCTGCCGCTGCTGCTGATCCCGGTGGTCCTGTACAACATCGTGGTGTTGTCCAACGTCGTCTCGGGCGGGGACGTGAACCTGGCCGCGGGCGGCGCCGACGCCATCCTGCGCGACCCGATGTTCTCGATCCCGATGGCCTCGGGCACGAGCTGGAACGTGGGGGTGGGCGACCTGATCCTGCTGCTGTCGCTGATCCTGCTGTTCTTCGAGCTGCTGAAGTCGACCTCGAGCCAGAAGGTCGCCATCGTCAATCACGCCCTGTCGATGATCCTGTTCGTCGTGGTGCTGGTCGAGTTCCTGCTGATCAAGGGCTTCGCCACCTCGACCTTCTTCCTGATCGTGACGATGGTCATGCTGGACGTGCTGGCCGGCTTCATCGTGACCATCATCTCGGCCCGGAAGGATCTGGATTTCGGGGGCGGGGCTTGAAGCCTCCTGCGCTGGACCGTCTGATGGCGACGATCCTGCTCGGTGCGGGTCTTGTTGGCTGTGCGTCGGTTGGATCGCGGGCTGCCGGGACGATGGAGGCGATCGAAGGCAACCCGACCAGCTATCCAGCCTTTGAGGCCGCGGCGCGGGAATGCGGGTTCACGGCATTACGGAAAGTGGGGAACGGGCAGGGCGGAAGCCACTACCTCGTCAGCTTCTCATCCCCCTTCGCTCCAGCGGATACCTGCCTCATTCGCTGGCTGGAGCAGCGGCCTGAGCTCGGCCTTTACCGGTCCGGGCACTGAGGCGCGCCGCCTCAGGTCGCTCGCGACCGAGCCGTGAGCGTTAGGCCACTTAAGAGAACGCCACGAAGATCAGGGCTACGACGGCGACGTCGAAGGTGCGGGTCAGGATGTTGAGCATGGCAGGGTCCGAAACGGGTCGATCTGACCCGTGTTCAGCAAGGACCGTGCCGGGACGTCAGATGTCGGTGTCTTCGGTCAGGCCGGGCTTGGGGCGGCGCTCGTTGCGGCCGGAGTGCTCGGTTCCGAGATAGGCGCTGCGGGCCGCGTCGAGGACGGGCTGGCCGCCCTTGAGGCCGCGACGCTGGCCAGTCTGACCCATCACCTGGGCGGCGAAGATGGCCGCGGAGCCGTCGGACGGCGGGGTGGGGGCAGCTCTTGCCGGGGGCTCGGCGTCTTCTGCCGGAGGGCCGACGGGCACGAGCGCGCGGGAGGCGGAGGCCGCGCGGCGCTCGGCCGTGCGGCGGTCCGCGGCCCGGCGATCCCGGCCCTCGACAGGGCCTATGCCGCGCACCCCGTCGGTCATCCCTTGGACAGCTTGTCCAGCTGGGCGCGCATCTCGTCCATCTGGCGACGCATCTCGTCCAGCGGATCGGCGCCGGAGGCGGCTGCGGGGGCGGCCGGCGCCTCGGACGGGGCCTCCGCCTGCTGGCGGGCGACGCCGGCGCCGAAGCCGGGCCACATCTTCATCGCCTCGGCGAACATGGCCATGTTCCGCTTGACCGCCTCGTCCATCAGGCTGGCGCCCGGGGCGCCGCCGAAGGCCTTGGAGAACTGGCCGCGGATCTGCTCCTGCTGGCGGGTGAAGTTGTCCAGCGACATCTCCAGATAGGACGGCAGGACGCCCTGCATCTGGCCGCCGTAGTAGCCGATCAGCTGGCGCAGGAACTGGACGGGCAGCAGGGCCTCGCCCCGGCTCTCTTCCTCGAAGATGATCTGGGTCAGGATCTGACGGGTCAGGTCCTCGTTGGACTTGGCGTCATAGACGACGAATTCGGTGCCCTCGCGGACCATCCGCGCCAGGTCTTCCAGTGTGACGTAAGCCGAAGTCGCCGTGTTGTAGAGCCGCCGGTTGGCGTACTTCTTGATGACGACGTTGTCTCCCGCACCGGACTTCTTGTCAGCCACGCGCTGTCCCCGTTCCTGTTGCAACGCCACAGTGTCCGCGTTGCGCGTGCGAAAGTCTAGCCGACACCGGCCGCCGCAGGCGCGAGGACCACGCCGACCAGCACGGCGGCCCAGTGGACCGTGGCGCCGGTGACCACGAAGCCGTGCCAGATGGCGCGGCGGAACTTCACCTTCGGGCTGATGAAGACGAAGACCCCGGCGGTGTAGATCAGGCCGCCGATGACCAGCAGGGTCAGGGCCGCCGGGTGGACCGTGTCGATCATCGGCTTGAGCGCGATGACCGCCAGCCAGCCGAAGGCCACATAGACGCAGCTCCAGAAGACGTCCGAGAGGCGCGGCAGCAGCACCTTGGCGAAGGCGCCCGACAGGCCGACCGCCCAGACCAGAAGGGTGAAGCCGATGGCCCAGGCTCCCTCGAATCGCTGGGTGGTGAAGGGGGTGTAGCTGCCCGCGATCATCAGGAAGATGGCCGCCTCATCCAGACGACGCAGCACCGGCCGGGCGGCGCAGGGGCGGATCTGGTTGTAGATGGTCGAGGCGGTCAGCATGGCGACCAGACACAGGGCATAGACCGCGATGGCCAGCGCCGCCCCGATCCCCGAGTAGATGGCCGCCAGCACGGCCAGCAGGCCGCCGCCGACGATGGCCAGGGTCAGGCCGACGACATGGACGACCAGATCGGCCGTCTTCTCGGCGGGCGAGAGGTAGTGCTCGATCATGTCGAGCTCGTCCGGGGTGCAGACGTGGCGGAGCAGGCGTTTCAGGCTCATCAGCATGGCCCCTTGAAGGATCGGACGCATGACTTCGTTCCCGTGGAATATGGCCGCAGCAGGGTGACGATCCGGTGAACGACGCGTTCGGGGCTGACGAACGTGCTGCAATGCGGCACAAGCGCCACAAAGTTATTCCCCGTGGAGTGAATTACATGACTGAGGTCGTCATCGTCTCGGCCGCCCGCACGCCCGTCGGCAGCTTCCTGGGCGCCCTGTCCAGCCTGAGCGCCGCCCAGCTGGGCTCGGTCGCCATCAAGGCCGCACTGGAGCGCGCCGGCGTCGCCCCCGAAGAGGTCGACGAGGTGGTGCTGGGCCATGTCCTGCAGGCCGCGAACGGGCAGGGCCCGGGCCGTCAGGCGTCGATGGGCGCGGGCGTGCCCAAGGAAACCCCGGCCTGGACCCTGAACCAGATCTGCGGCTCGGGCCTGCGCGCGGTGGCCGTCGGCGCCCAGCAGATCGCCACGGGCGATGCGAAGATCGTCGTCGCCGGCGGTCAGGAGAGCATGAGCCAGGCGGTCCACGCCCAGCAGCTGCGCGGCGGCCAGAAGATGGGCGACGTGACCTTGGTCGACACCATGATCAAGGACGGGCTGTGGGACGCCTTCAACGGCTATCACATGGGTCAGACCGCCGAGAACATCGCCACGAAGTTCGACATCGCCCGCGAGGCGCAGGACGAATTCGCCCTGGCCAGCCAGCACAAGGCGGAAGCCGCGCAGGCGGCGGGCCGGTTCGATGATGAGATCGCCCCGGTGGTGATCGCGTCCAAGAAGGGCGACACCGTCGTCGACAAGGACGAGTACATCCGCCACGGCGCGACCATCGAGGCGATGCAGAAGCTGCGTCCGGCCTTCACCAGGGACGGTTCGGTCACCGCCGCCAACGCCTCGGGCCTGAACGACGGCGCGGCGGCGCTGGTGCTGATGAGCGCGGACGAGGCGAAGGCGCGGGGGCTGACGCCGCTGGCCCGGATCAGGGCCTCGGCCACGGCGGGCGTCGATCCGGCGGTGATGGGCACCGGCCCGATCCCGGCCTCGAAGAAGGCGCTGGAGAAGGCGGGCTGGACCGTCGCCGATCTGGACCTGATCGAGTCCAACGAAGCCTTCGCGGCGCAGTCGCTGTGCGTGGTCAAGGAACTGGGCCTCGATCCGGACAAGGTGAACGTCAACGGCGGCGCCATCGCCATCGGTCACCCGATCGGGGCCTCCGGCGCGCGCATCCTGACCACCCTGCTGTTCGAGATGCAGCGCCGGGACGCCAAAAAGGGCCTGGCGACCCTGTGCATCGGCGGCGGCATGGGCGTGGCCATGTGCGTCGAGCGGGACTGATTTCAGAGTGTCAAAGACCGGGTCGGGAAACCGACCCGATCATTGAAGCATGCCGATACGTCATTTCTGGACGTACGGTGGTGGTGGCCGTCAGACCTCGCGGGCGAAGACGTCCAGCGGCTCGCCGGCGCGGTGCAGTTCGACCCGGCTGTAGTCGCGGGTGAGGAGCAGGCGGACCTGGGCCAGCTCGCGGGCCTCGGCCTCGTCGGTGGCGTCGAGGGGCTCGACGGTCGGGTCTATGCCCGAGGTGTGGTGCAGGCGAAGGGTGAAGGCGGACATGGCTGTCTCCCGGCGGTTGGAGCGGGAGTTTTCGAACAACCCCATTTTTCAGGCGGGGCGGGCCAATATCTCTCAGTCGCGACGCGCTCAGTGGGGTGGACCCGGCTCGCGATAGCCAAAGAATGACAGGTTCCCGCCGAGAAAGCCAGAAAAATCAATATTGTCCGCTAGCCGACACTTGTTTTCGGTCCAGCGCGGACCAGCCGAAATCCAGTAGTGGGCTGGACAGGGCGGCGAAGCTTGCGAGGGTTTCGGGCAGGGTGTCGGAGGCGATTTCGGCGCCGGTGAGGGGGCGGGAGACCAGCCAGCGGGTGCGCTTCAGCGCCCCCTCCAGATCGGTCCCGGCCTGATCCTCGAACCCCTTGGGCATCCGCTTGGTCGGGGCGCCGGCGTCGAGCGCCAGACCGGCCTTTGACAGGGCGGCCTCGACCTTCGCCCAGCGGGCGGGCTGGGCGACGATGAAGCGGCGCAGGGCGTCGATCTCGGCCCGGTCGTCCAGATAGAAGCCGCAGGCGACGAAGGGGCCGTTTCCGAACGGGCCGTCGTTCGCCTGAGCCGCCGCCTCCGACGGATGGGTCGAGGGATCCAGTGGGTCGATGCTGTCGGGATCGAAGCCGGGCCGCGACCCGCCCTCGGGCTCGATGTGGATGTACATCATGCCCGGGCTCATCTTCTGGCCGTCGCGGGTCAGGGTGCAGGAGACGTGGGTCTTGTAGGGTGTCTTGTCCTTCGAGAAGCGGGTGTCGCGATGGATGCGGAAGACGCTGCGCTTCGGATCGCCGGACAGGGGGATGTCGCGGGCGGCGCAGGCGGTGGACGTGTCGGCGATCAGGGCCGCCAGGGCGGGCTTGAGTCCGGCGTCATAGGCGGCACGATGGGCGGCGAACCAGTCGCGGTCATTGTTCAGGGCCAGTCGGGTCAGGAAGGCCAGGTCGGCGGAGGCGAAGCCGGTAAAGGTCATGATGTCACCCTAGCCCCGGAGGGCGTTGCGGGTGAAGCGGGGCTTCCCATATGCGCCTGAACCTGTTGCGGATGGCGATGATGACCAAACCCCTGAAGATCGATTTCGTGTCGGACGTCGTCTGTCCGTGGTGCGTGGTGGGCTTGGGCGGCCTGGAGACCGCGCTGGACAAGCTCAAGAGCGAGGGCATCGAGGCCAAGATCGCCTTCCGCCCGTTCGAACTGAACCCGCAGATGGCGCCCGAGGGCGAGAACATCGTCGAACATATCGGCCGCAAATACGGCTCGACGCCGGAGCAATCGGCGCAGAACCGGGCGATGATCACCGAGCGCGCGGGGTCGGTCGGTTTCGACATGCGGATGACGGCGGACAGCCGGATCTGGAACACCTTTGACGCCCACCGCCTGCTGCACTGGGCGGGCGAGACGGCGCCGGACAGGCAGCAGGCGCTGAAGAAGGCCCTGTTCCGCATCCACTTCACCGAGGGCCGCAACCTGACCGACGCGGGCGAACTGACCGCGGCCGCGCAATCGGTGGGGCTGGACCGCGCCGAGGCGGCCGAGGTGCTGGCCTCGGGCCGGTATGTGCAGGCGGTGCGCTCCGAAGAGGCCCTGTGGCAGTCGCGCGGCATCAGCTCGGTCCCCGCCGTGGTGGTCGAGGGCAAGTATCTGATCTCGGGCGGCCAGCCGCCGGAGGTGTTCGAACAGGCGCTGCGCAACATCGCGAAGGAAGAGGGTTTGGCTTCGGCCTGACAGCGGACGGGCGCTCATGGCGGACTGTCCGGACGGGGTGCAAACGAGTCCGGTCCGTCCGGAGAGTCCGGCGCGGTCCGGACAGCGGCGCGCGCCTCCATCTGCGCCTGTAGCTGGGCGGTGCGGCGACGCCCGGACTCGATCCGGGCCAGCCTCTGGCCTTCATCGTCGAGCGCCTGACGCACCCGACCCCAGCGCAGGGCGCCGAGCGCATCGCCGCGCAGGGCGGCGCGCATCAGGCGGCTGACGGCGACCTCGGCCAGGTCTTCGGGGGCGAGAAGGCTGATGTCCCCGTCGATCCGCGCGTCAAGCGCCAGCCCCTCATCGTCGGGATCGAGTGCGTCGGGGGCGACCCAGGGCTGGTCGATCCGTCGCCACTTCTCCTCCGCCGCCCGCTCGAACAGGGCCGACCGTCCGACGCCGTGGCGGCGGCAGCATTCGCGGGCGGGAACACCGGCCAGATAGTCCTCGCGCACCCGAGCCCAGACGTGGTCCGGGGCCGGTCTCTGGCGGGGAAGAGGGGATGCGTCGTCCATGTAAGCCTCCGTGTCGGAAGCAGTATGGAACGCCGGTACGTCAAAATTGGTCGTATGGGGTGGGGAGGCAGTAGGCAGTAGGCAGTAGGCAGTAGGCAGTAGGCAGTAGGCAGTAGGCAGTAGGGTCGCGGGGTGTGGGCGACCGCGCAAGCGCCCCCTATTGCCTACTGCCTATTCCCTACTGCCTGTGCGCTCGATCTTCCCGATCCTCAACGTCCCCACGCTGAGCTCATCGACGTGCAGGCGGCGGATGCGCGCCTTCCCGATCTTCAGCGCTCCGATGGCCAGAGCGCCCAGCGCCACCGCGCCGATCGCCAGCATCCCGGCGCCGAGCGCGCCGACCGTGGCCGCCCCGACGGCGGAAGCGCCCGAGGCGGTGGCCCTGCGGGCGACCGGAGGACGGATGGGGATGCGGGGGTGGGTCATGGCGTCAGATTAGGTTTTCCGGCGATGGGAGAACAGTGCAATCTGTGGTCATGTCCCGCGCCCGCGATCTGCGTCAGTCCGCCGGCCTCGCTGAACAGCGGGTCTGGTCGCGGCTGCGCGGCGGCGGTGCTGAGGGTCTCAAGGTTCGTCGGCAGCATGACATCGGCCGCTGGACCGTCGACTTCGCTTGCGTGCAGCTTCGGCTGGTCATCGAGATCGACGGCGGCGTGCATGAGCGTGACGAGGTGGTGCTGCGCGACCATCTTCGCCAGACGGAGATCGAGGCGCTGGGATGGACCGTGGTCCGGTTCACCAACGAGATCGCTTTGGGAGAGCCCTGGCGGATCGACGAGGCGATCCGTGATCGGGCGCGGCTTCTGGGTTTGCTGTAACCCCTCTCCCGGCGGGAGAGGGCTTGAGGCTCGCAGAGCGAAGCGATGCGCCAGCCGAAAGGGTGAGGGGCATCCCCTTGGAAGTCGGCGCAAGCCGTATCTCTGCCCGTGCGACGGCTCACGCCGAAGGACGCACCAGCCCCTCACCCTTTCGCGTTTCCAATCGCTTCGCTCCTGGACGCTCAAGCCCTCTCCCGCCGGGAGAGGGAGGCCGCGTCCGGATTGACGAACCGGAACGCCTCCGCGCGCTGGCGCAGGAAGCGGTTGATGAAGGTGGTCTTCCCGGAGCCGTTCGGTCCGGCGAGGAGGACAAGGGTAGGCATGAAGCTACGTCCAGTTGGGGCTGGTTGGATCGTCCCTAATGTTCACGCTCAGCGGTTCTTGCCATAAGCTGGTCGAAGATGTCAGCGAATGCTTTATCAGCCCCCCAAGCTTGAGCTGACGCGAACGCAAGTGCTCTTTTGTCGTCACGGGACAGCTCACCTAAAAGCGGTTTGTAACCCACATCGTGACTTGCCTCGGACCAAGCATGCTGAAAGACGGTCTTGATCTGAAGTTCAAAAAACCCGGGAACTAAAGCTCTATCCCAGCCGTCGCTCATTACGTCGTCAGGGAGCAGGGAAACGAAATGCCGCCCGAAGTAGCTGAATTCGTAGACGCCTTCCGGCTCAACGTCCCGACTCTCGACATATCGCAAATGCGCAGCAGCTAGCTTTGCTGCTGAATCTACGTCTTGCTTGAACAAAACAGTAACTCTAGCACCCACTTGATCTTGAATCTGCTCTAGTGGTTCGAGATATTTGTCTGTGCCGTCGGCAAGTTTGGTTGACGCTTTAGCTAGGAAGCGATCTACCGATTTTGGTCTTGCTGATATCCTATCAATCCTTGCGACGCCGCCAAAAACCTCTCTCAGGTAGGATTCGAGGTTAATCGCTAGCGGAGTCAGAACCTCTTCGTAGCGCTTAGAATAGGCTTCCCTCACATCGGTCATGAGATGCCGCCTCGCCGAAGGCGTTCATTGATGATGTGCCCTGTGACGCTGAATTTTTCATCACCGTCTGGCAGTTCTTCTCGCTCTACCAACGCGTCAAATTCGCTAGCTGAAGCGGCGATAAGGACGCCAGAATCCAGTTGCACCGTTCGATAGGCTACCTCCTGATCGAATACCGCAACGTCCAAGGCAAAAAGTTGGGCGGCCACAGCCACGTTTGGCAAGTTTGCCACGATCGCTTGCCGGGCTGGTGCAGATAGGCCGTATCGATCGCAGAACTCAGCTACGCTCGTGCGCTGACCTGCTAAACCCCGCGCTAGCGTCGCGGCGGATATCAGCTCCTGCTTCAGCTCCAAGTTATCTACAGCGCTGATAGCTTTCTTCAGCGCAACCGCGAGACGTCGGGTTCCTTGTGCTGACGTAGTGCGGAAATCGGAGCCTAGGAAACCATGTATCCAGTACTCTGGCGTGGGCAATGATCGGCTAGAAATCTGCTTGTCGACAGCACGTCCCTCCCAAAACCGATTCAGGGATGCGTGTTGATACATGGCCGCCTTGTATGAGACGGCGCTTCGCATAAAGACGCGTTCGAGGAACTGGACATCCAGTTGACCGCCGTTTTCCTCGGCCAGAATTCCCGTGTTTGTTGGGTAGCGGGAAATAACCAGCCGATGATCCTGCCCCTCTTTGCCATACATCAAGACCATCAGGCCTTGCTTCGAGCGATTGGTAGTGTGCTCTCTCAGTCGATTGGCGAGCTGGCGACCCGCCTCCAGCGTTCTCGCTTGCACATACGCAAGAACTAGATCTCTGCAGTCGTTCTGCTGCACGTCGCCCTTGGGTACAAAAGCGATATCGATATCGCACTCGACCTCCGACTTCTCGTAGACGCCATTGAATGTGTCGAACAGCTTTCCGGTCAGGGGAACGTCAATTCCGCCTATGTGGCGAGCATCATCGCCAGGTGCATGTGGGTGCACCAAGTATGTCTGTATCGACTCGATCGGCATTAGTCGTAGCCCCTACCCCGATCGCTGTTGTCGCCTTCTGATTGCGCGCTGGCAAGATGTAGGTTGTATGGCCCTCACACCTTCACCTCCACCACCCCGCCCCCCGCGCGGAACTTTGCCGACATCTCCGCCATCCCGGCCTCAGCCTCTGCGGCTGACGCCTGCGTTCCGACCCCCAGCGAGCCCCCCGCATCATTCTGCCCGCGCGCGGCGTCCCGGATGTCCTGGCTGATCTTCATCGAGCAGAATTTCGGGCCGCACATCGAGCAGAAGTGGGCGGTCTTGTGGGCTTCCTTGGGGAGGGTCTCGTCGTGGTATTTGCGGGCGGTTTCGGGGTCGAGGCCGAGGTTGAACTGGTCTTCCCAGCGGAACTCGAACCGGGCGCGGGACAGGGCGTCGTCGTGCAGGCGGGCGGCGGGGTGGCCCTTGGCGAGGTCGGCGGCGTGGGCGGCGATCTTGTAGGTGATGACGCCGTCCTTGACGTCCTGACGGTCCGGCAGGCCCAGGTGCTCCTTGGGCGTGACGTAGCAGAGCATGGCCGTGCCGAACCAGCCGATCATGGCGGCGCCGATGGCTGATGTGATGTGGTCATAGCCCGGCGCGATGTCGGTGGTCAGCGGCCCGAGGGTATAGAAGGGCGCCTCGTGGCAGTGCTTCAGCTGCTCATCCATGTTCTGCTTAATCTTGTGCATCGGCACATGGCCGGGGCCTTCGATCATGACCTGACAGCCCTTGGCCCAGGCGATCTTGGTCAGCTCGCCGAGGGTGCGCAGTTCGGCGAACTGGGCCTCGTCATTCGCGTCGGCGATGGAGCCGGGGCGCAGGCCGTCGCCGAGGCTGAACGACACGTCGTAGGCCCGCATGATGTCGCAGATGTCCTCGAAATGCTCGTAGAGGAACGACTCCTTGTGGTGGGCCAGGCACCACTTGGCCATGATCGAGCCGCCGCGTGAGACG
>JAVHYH010000248.1 GCA_031119155.1 Brevundimonas sp. | reverse complement strand
CGCTACGCCGTCAACGACCGCCTGACCCTGAACGCCCAGGTCAACCGCATCGGCTGGTCCGAGTTCGACACCATCGACGTCGTCTATCCGGGCGGCGGCCAGGTCATCCCGCTGGACTACAAGGACGTCACCACCGGCGCCGTCGGCTTCGACTATGTCGCCAGCGATCGCCTGACCTTCCGTGGCGGCGTCGGCTACACCCCGACCCCGACCCGCGAGAACGAGCGCACCGCCCGTATTCCGGACTCGGACCGCTGGCTGATCTCGGGCGGTCTGACCGCCAAGGCCACGGAGCGGATGTCGGTCGACTTCGGCCTGACCTACATCGCCTTCCAGGACGGCGACGCACACAGCGACCGCACCCTGTACGAAGGCACCCCGGCGGCGGTTCAGTCCAGCCTGCGCGGCACGACCGAAGGCTACGGCCTGGTCTGGTCGCTCGGCACCCGGATGGCCTTCTAGGGTCTGACGTCAGGTCTCCGGCGGACGGTACAGCCAGTCCGCCGGAAGCCCCATGCGAACACAGGCGCGGGCCGGAGGGGCGCTTTCGAGCACCAGCCGGTCCGCCGCCTTCGCCATCGTCCGCACCAGCGGACGTTCCAGCGGGGACAGCCCCGCCGCTTCCAGCCCCAGCCGCGCCTTCAGCGCCGCGGGCAGCAGATCCACCGCCGCCTTGACCAGCATCGGCTGCAGCAGCCGACCCCCGCCCGGAAGGGCCGGCGCGGCGCGGATGATCTCCAGAAACTCAAAGATGATCGGCGAGGCCTCCAGCCGCCCGTCCATCGCCGTCAGGGCCGCGCGCCAGTCCGCCACGCTCGCCGGCGCATTCACCGCCCCGTACAGCCGCGCCGCCGGGGCCGCCTCGGCGAAGGCCTGATCCTTCATTCGCTCGCCCAGCGGCTCCACGAACCGGTCATAGGCTTCGATGAAGCCGTAGGACGCCGTCGCCTGCACCCAGTCCAGCAGGTCGGGATCGTCCGCGGCATAGGCGTCGCCGTGTTCGCTGGTTCCAGTCACCCGGGCGTGCCGCCGGTTCACCCCCTCGATCATCGCCCCGGCGACCTCGCGCGGGGCATAGACGGTGACCATGGCCGCCAGACCGGTGCGCCGCAGCCGCGTCACCGGATCGGTGCGGAAGCTGGTGTGGTCCCAGACCCCCGCCCGCACCTTGGGTTCGGCCAGTTCCAGCAGCACCGCCGCCACCCCGCCGATGAACAGGGAGATCGGGTTCTTGAACAGCCGCCAGGAGACCGAGTCCGGCGCGGTCAGGGCGGGCGCGCCCGGCGGCGTGGCGAAGTCGATCTGGAAACCGTCGGCGGACATCAGCCCGCGCGCGGCGTCCTCGACGCGGGTCTGGAGCGGGGCGGGGAGGCGATAGGCCATGCGGTTTCAAGCCCTGACCCCGGCGAGGGTTCCGGATGTGAAAAGGGCGGGTCCCTTGCGAGACCCGCCCTGATCATCATGCCTTGGCGGCGTAGCCCTTGCCGCCGTTCGACGGACGGCGACGACGCGGACGACGCTTCATTTCACCGACCGGCTTCGGCTCGTTGGCCGGAGGGGCTGAGCTGTGGCGCGGGTCGTTGTTGGTCTGGCGACCGCGGTCGCGGGCCATCGGATCGAAGGCGCGTTCCGGCGTCGGGCGCGCCTCGGCGGCCCGGCCCTTGCGGACGCGGTGCGGTTGCCCGCCGCCTTCCAGCTTGATGCCGTCGCGGCGCGGGTTGCGCGGACCGCGTTGCTGCTGCTGGCGGTCGCCACGGCCGTCGTCCGGCATCGAGGCCTTGTTCTTCACGCCCGAGGCCATGATCGACTGGTCCAGCAGGGCCAGCGACTTGTCGTTGCGGCGGTCGCTCGACGGGATCTTCTGGCGGGTGACCTTCTCGATGTCCTTCAGCAGCTTCATCTCGTCGCCGGCGACGAAGCTGACGGCCGAACCGTCCTTGCCCGCGCGGGCCGTACGGCCGATGCGGTGGACATAGGCTTCCGGCACATAGGGCAGCTCGAAATTCACCACGTGCGAGACGCCGTCCACGTCGATGCCGCGCGCGGCGATGTCGGTGGCGACCAGCACGCGCAGCTTGCCGGCCTTGAAGGCGGTCAGCGTACGCTCACGCTGCGGCTGCGACTTGTTGCCGTGGATGGCGCCGGCTTCGACGCCGCCGGCTTCCAGATAGGCCGCGACCTTGTCGGCGCCGTGCTTGGTCTTGGTGAAGACCAGGCAGCGGGTGTACTCCGGATCGGCGAACATCTCGGTCAGCAGGGCGCGCTTGCGGCCCTGTTCGATGTGGATGACCGACTGGTTGATGCGCTCGACCGTGGTCGACTGCGGCGTCACCTGAACCTTGACCGGATCCTTCAGCAGCTCACCGGCCAGCTTGCCGATCTCCGACGGCATGGTGGCCGAGAAGAACAGGTTCTGACGCTTGGCCGGGATGCGGCTGACGATCTGGCGGATCGGCTTGATGAAGCCGAGGTCCAGCATCTGGTCGGCTTCGTCGAGGACGAAGATTTCGGTGGCCGACAGGTCCAGGTTCTTCTGCTGGATGTGGTCCAGCAGACGGCCCGGCGCGGCGACCAGAATGTCGAGGCCCTGGTTCAGCGAGCGCTCCTGCCCGCCGTACTTCACGCCGCCGAAGATGACGGCGACGCGGAAGCCCAGGTGCTTGCCATAGGCCTTGAAGCTTTCACCGATCTGGGTGGCCAGTTCGCGCGTCGGCGACAGGACCAGACAGCGGGTGGTGCGCGGCACCGGGGCGACGCGGTTGGCGGCCAGACGGTGCAGGATCGGCAGGGCGAAGGCGGCGGTCTTGCCGGTGCCCGTCTGGGCGATGCCCAGCAGGTCCTTGCCGGCCATGACGTCCGGGATGGCCTTTTGCTGGATCGGGGTGGGCTTGGTGTAGCCCTCGGTGGTCAGCGCCTGCAGCAGGGCAGGGTTCAGACCCATGGATTCAAAAGTCGTGTTGCTCACGGAGCGGTGTCTTTCGCATGCGGCGGACACTCTCTCGGCGCGCGGCTGGAAGGCTGGGCCTTCACAAGCCGACGCGCGCAGGAACAGCGCACCGCCAGTCCCGATAGAGCCTCATCCGGAGGCCGTCGGGGTGGATCGGGCGCTACCCCGCGTGTCCGGGCAGCGAATGAATATGAGAGGCCGGCGGCTTCTACAGACAGGCTTCCGGGGAGGGAGGCCCACACGCGCTGGAGACGCCGGAGACCGCAAATGGTGCGGTGCAGCAGGCAGATGGGCCTGAAAGGTGTTCAAGTCAAGGCGCGGGGTCAGTTCGCGCCCAGCAACCCTACCGCCATGTTCACCGTCAGCGCCACCACCACGGTGTTGAAGACGAAGGCCGCCAGGCTGTGAACCGTCGAGGTCCGGCGGATGCCCCGGTCGCTGATCTGCACGTCCGCCGTCTGGGATGCCACGCCGATGATCAGCGAGAAATGCAGGAAGTCCCAGTAGTCCGGCTCGGGATCATCGCCCGGAAACATCAGCCCGCCCCGGTCACCCTTCCCGCCCGCTGAATAGAAGACGTGGGCATAGTGGAAGGCGAAGATGACGTGGACGAACAGCCACGACAGGGCGACCGTGGTCAGGGCGAGGATGGCGGGGCCGCCGCCGCCGGTCGCGGCCTCACCGACCACGACCACCACGCTGCCGACCGCCGCGATCAGGGCCAGCGGCAGGATGGCCGGCCCGGCCTCGTCCAGCGCCGCGGCCCGTTGGCGGATGGCATCCGCCGACCGGGTGCGGATCACCTTCACCGCGCTCTCGATCAGGAACAGCCCGACCCCGATGTCCCACGCCAGCGCCACCCGCGACGGCCACCCGCCGGGGATCGGCCAGAACAGCCCCGACGCCGCGATCAGGATCAGCAGGCCGAGCGGCCAGTGGAGACGGAACCAGGTCATTGCGGGACTTCATCACCTCTCCATCGCCCCTTCAAGGCGATGGGGAGGACAGATCGCGCAGCGATCAGGAGGGGGCGGCGCAGGTGATCAGGGATTGGCCGCCGACACCGGTGTTCGCGGCTTCTCCTGTTCTGACGGAGCCGCCCTCTCCTGATCGGCGCAGGCGCCGATCTGTCCTCTCCATTCGCCTTCGCGAACGGAGAGGTGACCGCATACGTCCAAAACTGACGCACCGCTCCATTACCCTGCTTCCTCCCGCCTCCGCCGATAGACGACGTAGACGACATAGACGGGATAGACGGTGTATTTCGACCGTCTCCGGCGTCTCGCTCATGCCCGTGCGATTTCCCTCCCGCACCCGCGAAATCCGCTCGACTTCCCCGACGTGATCACGGAATGTTACAGCCTCGCTCCCGGAGATGCCCATGTCGATGACGTCGCGCGCAGGCCTGCAGGTCGCACAGGAACTGGCTGAATTCATTGAACTTGATGTGCTTCCTGGACTGGATGTGACGGCCGAGCGCTTCTGGGCCGGCGCCGCCGATCTGTTCGAGCGCGCACACGTCGGCAATCGCGCCCTGCTGGATCGCCGCGACG
>JAVHYH010000247.1 GCA_031119155.1 Brevundimonas sp. | reverse complement strand
GATCAGCACCGGAATGCCGGACTTGGCGGCGCGAAGGCCCAGCGACTTGACCATACGCATCGGCGCGGACTGGCCGACCAGATCGTCGAAGGAGGTGCGGCCGCCGTGGTGCTTCTTCAGACGGCCGACCTCGGCCGTCAGCTGGGTCAGCTGCAGGGCGTTGCGGACGCCGACCAGCAGGCGCTCGGCCGAGACGGGTTTGACGAAGAAGTCCTGAGCCCCGGCCTGCATGGCCTTGACCACAGCATCGACGCCGCCGTTGGCGGTCAGGACGATGACCGGGGTGGCGACGCCCGCGGTGCGGATCTCGGCCAGGGCTTCCATGCCGCTCATGCCCGGCATGACCATGTCGAGCAGGACCACATCGGCTCCGCCGCCCTTGGTCAGACGGTCGATGGCCTCACCGCCGCTCTCGGCATGGACGACCACATAGCCTTCCCGCTCCAGCACCGCCTGCGCGAGGCGGCGCTGGGTCGGATCATCGTCCACGACAAGTACGGTCTTCGCCATGCGGGCGGCCCCTGTTCCATCACGTCCGGCCGGCTCTCAACGGTGGAGCTGGCTCATTCCGGGACGTTTTAGGGCGCACAAGGTGAAGATCGGGTGGTCGGGCAGGGTGAGCGGGGGGTTAACGGGGGGCGGAGCGCGGGTGATGGTGCGCGGTTGGCGGGCGGCTGTGCGGGGAAGTGATTGGTGATTGGTGATTAGTGGTTGGTTGACAGCAGCGCGTCGGAGAGACCGGCGTCGCCCCTCCGCCGACAGGAGGACAGAGCGTTGTCCCGGGTTGCCAGCGGAAGGGCGACGCGGACCGATCGGTCGCACACCGTTGGCCAACCACTAATCACCAATCACCAATCACTTCCCAGCCACCAGCCCCGCCGCCTGTGGCGCCGCCATCACCGCGCTAGCGCCCCGCCATGAACTCGCGCTGGGCCTGCATCATGGTGGTGATCAGGGCCTTCTCGCCGTCGGAGAGGGCGGGGTTCCAGACGTCGAAGATCAGGATGACCCGCATCTGGTCGGCGTCGTTCCAGGCCTCGTGCTCGATGGTGTCGTCGAAGACCCAGGCCTGACCCATTTCCCAGTCGCGAGTGGTGTTGCCCACCCGGAAGCGGGCCGGACCGGGCAGGATCAGGGGCAGGTGGCAGAGCAGGCGGGTGTTGGCCGAGCCGGTGTGGGCCGGGATGTGGGTGTGCGGCTGCAGGGCCGAGAAGACGGCGGTGGGGGCGAAGCCGTCCTGATGCGCCATCGGCAGGCTGTCCAGCAGGGCGGCGGTCTGCGGGCAGCGGTCGGTGACCGAGGTCTGTTTCACCCCGTCCTTCCAGAGCCAGAGCGAGGTCCATTTGCGCGAATGGTTCAGCTCGCCCCACTGATTGACCGGCGCGCCCTTCGGATAGGCGATGTAGGGGGCGAAGTCGTCGAAGGACTCCTCGAGCAGGGCCGTCAGTTCCTGCTGGATCACCGGCGTGGCCGCCTCCAGCGTCTCCAGCCAGGGGAAGAGGGCGCGGTCGTAGAAGGGGATGGCGGGCAGGCGGGGATAGTTGAGCAGGATCGGCTCCTGCTTCGGCGGCGTCTTCACCCCCGCGTAGATCTCCAGCCCCTCATCGAACCGGTCCAGGGAGGCGGCGTCCAGATCACCGCGAAGGCTGGAGACGGCGGCGCGCATATGGTCGCGCAACGCCTCGGCCTGCCGCCGGACCAGACCGTCGGCGTGATCCATCTGGGCGGCGAGGGCGGGCGGGCACTGGGCGCGGGGCGGGGCGATCTTCAGGGCGTTGCGGTAGATCTCGACCGCCGCCCGCTCTCCGGCCAGCTTCTCCAGCATCGCCGCCTTGGCCAGCAGGGCGACAAAGTCATAGGGCTGCACGCTCAGGGCGTCGTCCAGAACCGCCAGCGAGCCGTGGAAGTCTCCCATCAGCCGCAGGGCGAGGGCGCGGTTCAGCATGCTGTTGTGGCTGCGCCCGCCTAGGGAATCCGCCTGATCCAGCAGGTGCAGGGCCCCGCCGGGATCGCGACGCGCGATCGCCTCCGCGGCCCGGCGCAGCAGCTCGTCCTGTCCACCCGTGTTCATGCGTGATCCCCCGATCCGCGAAACATGAACTGGATGTAATGTGGCTCAGGTCGTCCGGGTCAAGAGCGCTTTTGTGCGCCGCCGAAGATTGCCGGTCGGTGTGGCGGGAAATCGATTAATTATCGACCACGGGCGTGCAGAAGCTGTCCGGTTGCAGGCCGGTGGGCCGGCCTCCGCCGAAGCTCAGGCTGGGCCATTTCGGAGGCGCGGTTTGCAGGGTGTCGTTGCGCAGGACCTCGCGAGGGTCGGGTCGTTCGCGACGGGTGCCGTAGCAGTAGGGCGGGGTCCAGAGGCCCTCGGGACGCCATTCGCCGTTCTCGCGAACCCAGAGCTGGAGAGCGCTGGCGGTCGCGAGCAGGACTTCGGTCTCGCCGTCTCCGTTCAGGTCGGTGACGCTGACGACGCAGCGCCCTTTCACGGCGCACACCCGGCCGGATTCTGAATCGCTCTTCACGATCCCGGTGAAATCATCGGGCAGGGGCGCGCTCGACGGAACGACCTCGAAGACCCCCTTCGCGGGAGGAAGGTCGTCCCTCGCGTCCCACCGGTTGGTCTGGGCCTTCATGGCGCGCGCCGGCGCGGAGATGAGCGGATCCGGTGACCGGGTCAGACGCTCCAGCGCGGCCTCGCCCGCCTTGCCGCTCTCGAAGCGCAGGAAGCGGAAGTCGAACTGGTCCGGTTTCACCGCGCCGCGCTCCAGCCGCGCGACCTGATCGGCGACCGACAGGCGGGCAGGGTCGGCGATGGGGCTGAACAGGGCGAAGATGACGAGGATGGCGAGACCGGCGGTCAGGACGTTGGTGCGCTCCAGCGGCTGCATCCAGTCGGTCGTCTTACGGGTGAGCGGAAGCAGGGCCGCGAAGCCGTAACCGCCGGCGTAGGCCGCGCCGACGATGGCGCAGGCCAGGGCGATGATCCGATCCGGGGTCAGGCCGTGCTGGCCGATGCGCAGGGCCAGACCCCAGAAGGCGAGGATGACCAGCGGGGTCAGCAGCACCGCGGCCACTCGCACGGCCCATTGCAGGACACGGGGCGGCAGGTTGTCCTCCCGCCCGTCCTGATAGGCGGTGTTGATGAGGATGATGAGGGCGGCGGCGGCCGAGAGGACCAGAGCCGTGGCGCTGCCGGTGTCCCACAGGCCCTGCAGGCCGGTGAAGGGCAGGGCGGCGAGGAAGCCCGCCGCCAGCACGGTCATCAGCAGAAGCAGCCAGGACAACAGCATCAGGGCGACGCTGCGCACGCCCCGGATCAGGCCGTCGCGCACGTCGGTCAGGTGGACGGCCACCGCGAACATCAGGGTGGTGACGGGAATGGAGAACCAGGACTCGTTGATCAGATCCTTCAGGAACTCCAGCCCGATGACCCGGAACAGGGCCGCGCCGAGGTGGAGCAGGATCCAGAAGGCGACGGTGAAGCCGACGGACAGGGCCAATTGGACCCCGGCCTTCCACGCGGTGTCGAAATAGGTGGGGAAGGCGGCGATCCATTTCCGCTCCAGATCGGCGGGCAGGATCAGGTGATGGCCGATGAACAGCGCCGCCGCCGCGAACAGGGGCATCGGCCAGGGCAGGAAGGGCGGGCGGCTGCGCGGGCCAAACTCGCTGATCGACTGGGCGGCGACGCCGTGCCAGCCGAGCAGGGCGAGGAAGGCTGTTGCGCCGATGATCCAGAGGACCAGTGTGCGGACGCGCATCCGTCCCGCCCCCGCCAGCAGCAGGACCGGAACCATGACGAGGATCATGGCGAGAGGGCCAAACAGTTCCGGGACGTTGGCGGGCCAGCTCAGATGTTCGACCGTCGCACGGTCGTAATCGCCGGATCGCGTCGACCGATACAGCCACCACAGCGCCGCGCCCTGCAGCACGCCGACCGCCAGTCGGAATCCGGCCAGAGCAGGCGTTCCGCTGCGGCCAAGGCTGTTGCGGCCGGTGGCTTCGATGGCGTCGGTCATGCGCATCCCTCAATCGATCTGGACGAACCTGCCCCCGTTCGCCGCGCCTGTCTTGAGGATTTCCCGTGCAGACACCCTGCATCTGCCCGCGCGGGCTTGAGTTCGCGGCGATTGCGTGTATAGAGCGCGCCTTCTCCGTCGCAGCCCTCGGGACGCGGCGGTCCTGTCCGAGAACTTCGGGGCGTGGGGGCCACCCACCGCCGTAACTGTCAGAGAGCCCTCTGGCGCCGTGGGGAGATGGGGATGCAGACGATCGCCGTCACCCGGAAACGGGGGCACGGGGTTTGAGCTTCCTTCGGACAATACGACCGGCCTGAACGTCTCGCAGCGATGCGCGGCGCTTTGGCCACAAAACGTTTCCGGGAATAAGCCCGGGGACGAGTACCAAGACTGGAGACCGCAATGGACCGCGCACAAAAAGCCGAGTCGATCGAATCGCTGAAGAGCGTTTTCGCCGACGCGGGCGCCGTGGTCGTGACCCACAACCTGGGTCTGACCGTTGCGGA
>JAVHYH010000016.1 GCA_031119155.1 Brevundimonas sp. | reverse complement strand
CCCGGAACGGCTCGTCGAGGCTCGGCTGCGGCGGGGTGACCCACTTCGCCCCCTCGGCGGTCAGGTGGAAATGATCCTCCAGCCGGATGCCGAACCGGCCCGGCACGACGATCATCGGCTCGTTGGAGAAGCACATGCCGACGTCCAGCAGGGTCCGGTCCCCGCGCACCAGATTGGGCGCTTCGTGGATGTCCAGACCGATGCCGTGGCCGGTCCGGTGCGGCGTGCCCGGAACCTGATAGTCCGGCCCCAGCCCATTGGCCTTCAGGAACGCCCGCACCGCCGCGTCCACCGCCTCGCAAGGCTCGCCCAGCCGCGCCGCGTCGAACGCCGCCCTCTGCGCCGCCTGCTCCAGATCCCAGATGCGCCGGACCTCGGGCGTCGGTTCGCCGAACACCCAGGTCCGGGTGATGTCGGCGTTGTAGCCGTCCAGCGCACAGCCGGTGTCGATCAGGACGACATCGCCGTCCTTCAGCTCCGGATCGCCCTCCCCGCCGTGCGGAAGGGCGGTGTCCGCGCCGAAGGAGACGATGCAGAAGGTGTTGCCGCCGTCGGCGCCGAGCGCCCGGTGCTGTTGGTCGAGAAAGGCCACGACGTCCGAGCCGCGCATCCCGGCCTCCAACACGTCATGCGCCCGCCGATGCGCCTCCAGCGTCAGGGCCTTGGCGCGGGTCATCAGGGCGATCTCGGCCTCGGACTTGCGCGCCCGCAGCGGGGTGATCAGCGCGTTCGCGCCCCGCAGTCGTTCGACGCCCAGCGCCTCGGCCAGTCCCAGCCAGGCGAAGACCGGCGCCTGCTCGTCGACGGCCAGCACCCCGGTCGGCACGGCGTCGGCCACCAGCGCATAGGGGCTCTCATGCTCCTCCCACGTCAGGAACTCGCCCGGCACGCCGACGCAGCCGCCCACCTTGTCCAGTTCGAAGGCCGGGCAGATGTAGGTCAGCGGCTTTCCGGGACGCACCAGCGCCGCGATCATCCGCTCGGACCGTCCCCACACCAGACCGGTGAAGTAGCGCAGGCTCGAGGTCGCATCGATCAGCACCGCCGCTGCGCCCTGCGCCTCCATCGCGGCCTCCAGCCGGGCCAGTCGCTGACGGCGTTCCTGCAGGGTGATCGGCGGCGGGTTCAGGGCCAGGGTCATGGGGCGGTCTCCCGAACAGCGGAAAGGCTTGCCTGCCCCCGGACTGTCGGGGCATGGGGGATGGAGCAATCTGTCGGGGGACATAGAGACATGCGCGGACGTTTTCAAAGCCGGGGAGCGGTTTGCGCCGTCCTCGCCGTCGGCCTGCTGGCCGCGCCCGCCCTGGCGCAACAGACCGCCAAGCCCAAGCCCGGCGCCACGCCGCTTCCCCCGCCCCTGATGATCATGCCCATCCGGCCCGAAGACGCGCCGCGCCCGCCTGTCATCGCGCCCGCGCCGCCGCGCCCCGGTCCGCCGCCCGCGCCGGGCCGGCCTTCGGTGATCGCAAATCCCTCCTGGGCGCGGTCTCCGCAGCCGGAGTATCCCGAACTCGCCGTCATCCACGGCATCACGGAAGGCCGCGTCACCGTGCGGTGCCTGACCCTGCCCAACGGCACGTTGACCGACTGTCAGGTGATCGAGGAAACGCCGCCGGGTCACGGATTCGCGGAAGCCACCATAGCTGCGGCGCTGCGCGCGCGTCTGTCGCCCCGGACCGTCGACGGCGCCGCCGTCGGCGCGCGAGTCCAGTTCACCACCCGCTATGTCATGCCCGAACCCCTCACCAGCGTCGTCCTGCGGGACCCGCAATGGGCGGTCCACCCGCGCCCGGTCATGCCGCGCAACGCCCGCCGGGCCCGGATCGAGACGGCGCAGGTCCGGCTCGCCTGCGAGATCGTCCCCGGCAGCGGCCGCATGCGGGACTGTCGCGTGATCGAGGATGGTCCCGAGGGCTACGGCTTCGGCGAGGCCGCCATCCAGGCTGTCCGTGGCGCCGCGATCACCGGCGAATGGCTGGCCCGCGCCGCGCCTGACGCCCGCGCGATCTTCACCATCACCTTCAGGCGATAACTTCGCTTACAGGGAGACCGACATGCCGGCATCTTCTCAGCGACAGGGGCCCGCCCTGGCGGCCGCCGCCATCATGGCGACGCTTGCGTCCGCCTGCCCCGCCTTCGCCCAGGACCGGACCGAAAATTCGTTCGACTTCAGACTCGAAGTCCCCGCCCCGCACGTCAACGACGCTCCGGCGGTCATCGCCAATCCCGAGTGGGACACGCCCCCGACGCCCGACGCGCCCTCACAATACGAAAACCGGCGCGAGCGGGTGGTGTTCAACTGCGGCTTCCTTCCGGACGGCCAGCTGTCCGACTGCCAGACCGTCACCCCGCACCCCTTCAATCCGGAGATGGCCCGGATCATCACTGGCCGACGCCGCCTGTCCGCGCGAACGGTCGCAGCGGCCCATCCCGAGGCGCGTGTTGTGTTCGAAGCCACGGCCGCCGAACTTTACATGCCGCCTGTGATCACCAGCCCCACGGTGATGATCCCTCCAACGCCCCGCCGGTGATCACCGTGCCCTGGGGCGGCTGGGCGTTTTCCGGTTTGCCTTCCCCGGGGACAGCCCGCTATCCGTAGCGAAAGACAACCCGGGGAAACGTCATGGCCATTCCGGCTTCGCTTCAAAAAGGTCTCAAGCTGCCGGTCATCGCGGCGCCCATGTTCCTGGTCTCCGGACCGGATCTGGTGGTCGAGACCTGCAACGCCGGCGCCATCGGCACCTTCCCGTCGCTGAACCAGCGCACCACCGAGGGCTATCGGGAGTGGCTGCATGAGATCAAGGGTCGCCTGAACCCCGACGCCGCCGCCTTCGGCGTGAACCACATCGTCCACCCGACCAACCCCCGCCTGATGGCCGACATGATGGTCTCGGTCGAGGAGAAGGTGCCGCTGATCATCACCTCGCTGGGCGCCGTCCGCGACGTGGTCGATGCGGTGCACGGCTACGGCGGTCTGGTCTTCCACGACATCGCCAACGTCCGTCACGCCCGCAAGGCGGCGGAAGCTGGCGTCGACGGCCTGATCCTGGTCGCCAACGGCGCCGGCGGCCACGCGGGCATCGTCAATCCCTTCGCGCTGGTGGAAGAGGTGCGCGGCTTCTTCGACGGGACCATCATCCTGTCGGGCTGCCTGTCCACCGGCTCGGACGTCGCCGCCGCCCTGATGATGGGCGCTGACTTCGCCTATATGGGCACCCGGTTCATCAACACGACCGAGAGCACCGCCCAGGCCCAGTACAAGGACATGATCATCGACTCGGGCTCGGCGGACATCGTCCACACCCCGGCGGTGTCGGGCATCCCGGCCAACTTCATGGTCAAGTCGCTGGTCGAGAACGGCATCGATCCCAAACACCTGCCCGAGCACAAGCTGGACATGGCCGACGAGGCCAAGGCCTGGAAGACCGTCTGGTCGGCTGGTCAGGGCGCGGGCGCGATCCACGACATCCTGCCCGCCGGCCAGCTGGTCGGCCGCCTCCGCGACGAATTCGCTCAGGCCACGGAACGGTTCGCCAAAAAGACCGCGTTCGTCTAGGAACTCCCCGCGCCTTTGCGCGTCTGGGAGTTCCATGAACCGTACCGCCACGCTCGCCGCCCTCGCCGTTCTCGCCGCCGCCGTCGCCTCGCCCGCCACGGCGCAGGAGGCCGGCGACTGGACCGTCTCCTTCGGCGCGGCCACCGACAACCGCTCCAAGGACGCGTCGAAGTCGCAGGGTGACGCCTACGCCTGGGGCGGTGTGCAGTGGGAAAGCGCCTCGGGCGCCTTCTACGCCGGGCCGGGCTTCGAGACGATCAAGAGCTCGACCGGTTCGGAGCTGGAGCTGGAGATCGGCGGCGGCTGGCGGCCCGAGGTCATGGGCTTCGATCTGGACCTGAACGCCACCTACAAACACCAGATGGACGCCGATCCCGGCGCGGACGATGACGCCTGGGAGTTCACCGCCGACGTCAAACGCTCGATCGGCCCGGCCAGCGGCCGCATCCGCCTGCAGCATTCGCCCGACGGCACCGGCTCGACCGAGGCCTGGACCTGGGTCGCCGCCCGCGCCGGCTGGGACTTCACCAGCAAGCTGACGGCCTCCGCGGAGATCGGCCGTCGTGAGCAGGACAACAGCGTCGACTACACCGGCTGGAACGCCGGCTTCAGCTACGCCCTGACCCGCAACATCGAGGCCGAGGTGCGCTACCACGACACCGACGCGGACGCCGACAATCCGCAGTACGCCGGCGCCCTTGTCGCCGGACTAAGCTTCGCCTTCTAGGAATTCCGGGCTCGCCCCCCTATATCGGGGGATGACTTCCCACCGACCGACGACCTTGGAACGCGCCTATCAACTGGCGCGCGAGGGCCGCTGTCGCACCGTCAGCGACATCAAGCAGGCCCTCTCCTTCGAGGGCTACGACCGCATTCAGGACTCCCTCTACGGCCCGACCCTGGGCGCGGACCTGAGGCGTCTGTGCCGCGAAAACTACGTCGCGCCCGCGGATGAAGCGGCCGCCGGCTGACGCCGCGCCTTGCTTTCGCCGCCCGAACGATCCACAAGGGCTGACGTCGATCTCTTTGCGAAACGCCACCCCTCTGCTTTCGCCCGAGGTCCAGCCGCTCCTTTCAGACCCGACAGGCTCAGGGCGCTCTTGCCCGAAGCCAACGCCAGAAGGAGCACCATCATGGCTACCGGCACCGTTAAGTGGTTCAACTCGACCAAGGGCTACGGCTTCATCCAGCCGGACGACGGCGGCAAGGACGTCTTCGTCCACATTTCGGCCGTTGAAGCCGCCGGCCTGCGCGGCCTGGATGAAAACCAGAAGGTTTCCTACGAACTCGAGCGCGACCGTCGCTCGGGCAAGGAATCGGCTGGTCAACTGAAGACCGAAGGCTGAGGTCACGCGTCGGTTCTGATCGACGCCTGATTTTGAACGGCGGCGGGGCTCTAGGCTCCGCCGCCGTTTTCAATTGCGGGCGCCGCGTGGACGCAGGCGTCAGGCGTTCGCCTCTCGCGGCCTGTACTCGACCCGGCAGTCCCTTGCACTGATCCTGCCCCCGACACCGATGACCGGATCGAGGGCCAGCGTCATACCCTGCTCATGCCGCAGGACCGTCAGCCCCATGAGGGTCGCGCCCTCATCGAAGGCATCAAGGTCGATCTCGAACACGTCCTGCAAGATAAAGGTCAGCAGGCAGTGCTTCTCAAGCACGAAGTAGCCCGCAGCATCCACTTCAGGCGTCATGCGAAAGGTGCGGATCGAGAGAAGCGACTCCCCGCGATGGGTCAACGTCAGGCTTTCGACCTCGGCATCGTGAAAGTAGGGGGCGTCATTCCCGAACCAGCGACTAAACTCCCTGGCGCCGTCGAGGAAGGAAAACTGCGTCTCCGCCGCCATCACCCCAGCGCCTGATCCAGATCGGCGATCAGGTCGTCGATGTCCTCGACCCCGACGGACAAACGGATCAGGTTGTCCGTCACCCCGCCCGCCTCGCGCACCTCTTTCGGCACGCTGGCGTGGGTCATGATGGCCGGGTGGTTCACGAGACTCTCAACGCCGCCCAGCGACTCCGCCAGGGTGAAGACCTGCACCCGCTCCAGCACCTGCTTCGTGCGCGACAGGTCGCCGTCGATGAGAACCGTGACCATGCCGCCGTAGCGACCGTTCATCTGCGTCGCCGCGAGGCTATGCTGCGGGTGGCTGATCAGGCCCGGATAGATGACCTTGGCGATGCCCTTGCGGGCTTCCAGCCAACGGGCGACAGCGAGGGCGTTCTCATTGTGTGCCTTCATGCGCAGGCCCAGCGTCTTCAGCCCCCGGTTGGCGAGGAAGGCGTCGAACGGCCCCATCACGCCGCCGATCGAGTTCTGCAGGAACTTGATCTCCTTCGCGAGGTCGGCGTTCCCGGTCACCAGCGCCCCGCCGATGATGTCGGAGTGGCCGTTCAGGTATTTGGTGGCCGAGTGCATGACCACGTCGGCGCCCAGCTTCAGCGGTTGCTGGCTGAACGGGGTCGCGAAGGTGTTGTCCACCACCAGCAGCAGGCCGTGGGCTTTCGCGATCTTCGACAGGCCGGCGATGTCGGCCAGCTTCATCAGCGGATTGGTGGGCGTCTCGGCCCAGATCATCTTCGTCTTCGGCGTGATGGCCGCCTCGACGGCGCTCAGGTCGCTGAAATCGACATAGCTGAAGTCCAGCCCCATCGACCGGCGGCGCACCCGCTCGAACAGCCGCCAGGACCCGCCGTACAGGTCGTCGCCGGTGACGATGTGCGACCCGGCGTCCAGCAGTTCCAGCGCCGTCGAGGTCGCCGCCATGCCACTGGCGAAGCCGAAGCCGTGCGTGCCGCCTTCCAGATCCGCCAGACAGGCCTCGAAGGCCTCGCGCGTCGGGTTCTTGCCGCGCGCGTACTCATACCCCTTGTTCACGCCCGGGCTTTCCTGGGCATAGGTCGAGGTCGCGTAGATCGGCGTCATCACCGCGCCGGTGGTCGGGTCCGGATTCTGGCCCGCATGGATAGCGCGGGTGGAAAAGCCCTGCTCGTTTTTCAACTGGCTCATGGACTTACCGGTTCAGGCTAAGGTGGTTGATCAGGTCGGTGCGGGTGATCAGGCCGACGAAGGTCTCGCCGTCCAGCACGATGGCCACCCGGTCGCGGTCGAACAGCGGGATCAGGGCGTCCAGCGGTTCGGACACCTGCACCGTGTCCAGATCGCGGGTCATGGCCGACGACACCGGCTTGGCGAAGCGCTCCTTGCGGGTGATCTCGTCGGTGTTCATCACATGAACCAGATCGCTCTCGTCCAGAATGCCGACCAGCCGCCCGTCATTGATCACCGGCAACTGCGACACGTCCGAGCCCTTCATCCGCTTGAAGGCGGTGTCCAGCGTGTCCTCCGGCCCGATCACGACCACGTCGCCCTTGGTGTATTTGCGGGTGATCAGGTCGGACAGGTCGCCGTGCAGCTCACGCTCGCCGAGGCCCTGATCGGCCAGCCAGGCGTCGTTGTAGACCTTGGACAGGTATTTGGCGCCAGTGTCGCAGACGAAGGTGACGGCGGTCTTCGGCTCGGTCTGCTCGCGGCACCAGCGCAGGGCGGCGGCGATCAGGGTGCCCGAGGACGAACCCGCCAGAATGCCTTCCTTCAGCAGCAGCTCGCGCACCGTCGCGATCGCTTCCGCATCCGGGATCGAATAGGCCTTGTCGATCAGGGTGATGTCGGCGGTGTCCGGCACGAAATTCTGGCCGATGCCCTCGACGGTATAGCTGCCTTCCGGCGACGGCACACCCTCGTTGACGATGCCCGCCAGCGTCGAGCCGACCGGGTCCGCCAGGATGATCTGCGCGTCCGAACCGACGCTCTTCAGATAGCGCGCCGTGCCGGTGATGGTGCCGCCCGAGCCGATGCCGGCGACCATGGCGTCCACCTTGCCGCCCAGCTGCTCCCAGATCTCCGGCCCCGTGGTGACGAAGTGGGCTTCGGAGTTGGCGTCGTTGGCGAACTGGTTGACGTAGAACCCGCCCGGGATCTGCTGCGCCAGACGCTCGGCCATGTCGGTGTAGTATTCCGGGTGGCCGTGCGGCACGTCCGAACGGGTCAGGCGAACATCCGCGCCCATGGCCCGCAGATGCTGGATTTTTTCCTTGGACATCTTGTCCGGGATGACCAGCAACACCTTATATCCCTTGGCCTGACCGACCAGCGTCAGCGCCAGACCGGTGTTGCCGGCCGTCGCCTCGACGATGGTGCCGCCGGGCTTCAGGAAGCCCTCGCGCTCCGCCGCATCGATCATCGACAGCGCGATGCGATCCTTGATCGAGCCGCCGGGGTTCTGGGCTTCCAGCTTGAGGAACAGGCGGCACGGGCCGGTGTCGATCTTCTTCACCTCCACAATCGGCGTCTTTCCGATCAGATCCAGCGTCGAGGCGACGGGACCGGACAGGACCGGTTGGGGGGCGAGGGACATCAGAAACTCCGTAGGGGCTTGGGTCCGGAAGCTAGGCGCGGCGCCCCGCCGGAACAACCCGACTGGCGAGAGAAAGGATTTATGGCTATATTTCTGGCCAGATTTGGAGACTGACCGATGGCCAACTATGGCGTCGCGGAAGCCAAGAACAAGTTCACCCACCTGCTCGACAAGGTCGAGGAGGGGGAGAAGGTCATCATTACCCGGCACGGCAAGCCCGTCGCTGAGCTCCGCCCGTTACCCGCCTCAAAGCCCAAGCTGACAGAAGCTGAACGGCAGGCCTGGTACGACGAGTTCGTGAAACGGCGGAACGCGCGTCCAGCCGCCTCAATACCTGCGGTCGAGCTCGTCCGCGCGATGCGTGACGGCGATCCAGAGTGATCCAGCACGCTGACGCCAGCGTCATCGTGGCGTTGATTGCACGACAGGGCGCCAGCCCTTTTGTCGATCCACTTCTTCGCCATACCGACGGTCAGATCATGGTGAGCGACTTCGCATTGGCTGAGTGCTCGTCAGCCCTGGCCCGGCTAGGGCGTGTGGACCGTTGGTCTGACGACCTTCAGCACACCGCCTTCGAAGAACTGGACGCCTGGGTCGACTCGATGAGCGAGCGCTTCCAGATCGCCCCGGAGGATGTCGCGTTGGCGACGACCTTCGTCCGCCTTCCCGGCGTCACGCTTCGCGCCCCGGACGCCATCCACATCGCCGCGGCCCAACGGCTCGGCGCAACTCTTTTGACGCTGGATCACGGCATGGCCCGCGCGGCCGCCGAGATCGGCGTACCCTGTATCAATCCCGCCGAGGCCAACGCGCCCGGCGACCTGAAAGACTAGATGAAAAACACCCCCAAGAGGCCGCCCGCCGGTCTCCCCGACAAACAGACCCTTCTGGCCTTCCTGCGTGACGCGGGTTCGGCCGAGAAGACCGATATCGCCCGCCACTTCGGCCTGAAGGGCGGCGACCGCCGCGCCTTGCGCGAGATGATCCGCGAACTGGAAGCCGACGGCGAACTGGGCAAGCGCGGCAGGAAGGGCTTCAGCCCCTCCGGCGCCCTGCCCCCCGTCGGCGTGGCCGATGTGGTCGAGCGCGACGTGGACGGCGAGATGTATGTCCGGCTCGTGGAAGCGTCGGAAGACGCCCCGCGCGCCCTGCTGATGCCCGACAACTCGGGCCGCACCGGCCCCGCGCCCGGCATGGGCGACCGCCTGCTGGTCAAGTTCAGCCAAGGCGCGGAAGGCTGGGAAGCCCGCCTCGTCAAGAAGCTCGACAGCGAACGCACCCGCGTCCTTGGCGTCATCCGCAAGTCCAACCGCGAGGTCCGGGTCGAACCCGTCGACCGCCGCTCCAAGGACGTCCTGCTGGTCCCCCACGCCCAGGCCGAGGGCCTGAAGGACGGCGACCTGGTGCTGGCCGCCATCGAGAAGGGCGCCCAGCGCTACGGCCCGAAGCGCGGCAAGATCCTGGAGACCATCGGCCGCGAGGACGACGCCCGCGCCGCCTCCCTGATCGCCATCCACTCGCACGGCGTCCCCACCGGCTTCTCCGAGGCCGTGGAACAGGAGGCCGGAGATCAGGAACTGCCCTCGCTGAAGGGCCGCGAGGACCTGCGCGACATTCCCCTGATCACCATCGACCCGGCCGATGCGCGCGACCACGACGACGCCGTCTATGCCCAGCGTGATGAGGATCCGAAGAACGAGGGCGGCTGGATCGTCTGGGTCGCCATCGCCGATGTGGCCGCCTATGTGCGCCCGAACACCCATCTGGACCGCGAGGCCCGCGAGAAGGGCAATTCGACCTACTTCCCCGACCGCGTCGAACCCATGCTGCCCGAGCGGCTGTCGAACGGCCTGTGCAGCCTCAAGGAAGGCGAGAACCGCGCGACCATGGCCGTGCGCATGGTCTTCGACAAGGACGGCAAAAAGGTCGGCCACAAGTTCGTGCGCGGCCTGATGCGCAGCCACGCCAAGCTCTCCTACGAGCAGGCGCAGGCGGCCATCGACGGCGCTCCGGACGAGACCACCGGCCCGATCATGGAGGCCATCCTCTATCCGCTGTGGAACGCCTACCGCACCATGCTGAAGGGCCGCCTGAAGCGCAGCCCGCTGCAGATCGAGAGCGCCGAGCGCCGCATCCGCATGACCGACGGCGAGATCACCTCGATCGAGCCGCGCGTCTCCCTCGAAGCCCACCGGCTGATCGAGGAGATGATGATCCAGGCCAACGTCTGCGCCGCCGAAACGCTGGAGAAGCACAAGACGCCCCTGCTCTATCGCGTCCACGACGCGCCCAGTCAGGAGAAGCTGTTCAACCTGGCCGACTTCCTCGGCACGATCGGCAAGCCGTGGACCAAGGGCGAACCGGCCACGACCAAACGCTTCAACAAGCTGCTGGACGAGACCCGCGAGACCGAGCACGCCGAGGTCGTCAACGAGGTGGTCCTGCGCACCCAGATGCAGGCCATCTACAGCCCCGAGAACGTCGGCCATTTCGGCCTGAACCTCGACCGCTACGCCCACTTCACCTCGCCGATCCGCCGTTACTCCGACCTGATCGTCCATCGCGGCCTGATCCGCGCGCTGGGCCTCGGCAAGGACGGGCTGACCGACCGCGAGATGGCCGAACTGCCGGCCATCGCCGAGCATGTCGTCATGACCGAGCGCCGCTCCATGGCCGCAGAGCGCGACGCCATGGACCGCTATATCGCCGCCTTCCTCGAGGACCGCGTCGGCGCGACCTTCACCGGCCGCATCACCGGCGTGACCCGCTTCGGCCTGTTCATCCGTCTGGACGAGACGGGCGCCGATGGCCTCGTGCCGGTCTCGACGCTGGGCAATGAGTATTTCACCCACGACGACCGCAGCCATGCGCTGGTCGGCGAACGCTCGGGCCTGCGCTGGACGCTGGGCCGGACGGTCGAGGTCAAGCTGCGCGAGGCCACGCCGGTCACCGGCGGCCTGCTGTTCGAAATGCTCAGCGAGCCCGGCCCGCGCGATCCCAACGCCCCCTCGGCCCGTCTGGGCATGCGGGCGCGCGGCGCCAAGGACGGCGGCTATCCGAAGCGCGGAGGCCCCGGCAACAAGCCCCGCAACGGCAAGAAGCCCTCGGGCGGCCTGAAGGGCGTGCGCAAGGGCAAGCGGCGGTGACCCAACCCTTCGACGCCGCCCAGGACCTTCGTGACGCGCCGCGCACCGGCGGCCGTCAGCGGCCGAAGGACGCCGCCACCCTGATCCTGACCCGCAAGGGCAAGGCCGGGGCGGAGGTGCTGATGGGGCGTCGGGCGCCGGGCCATGTCTTCATGGCGTCGAAATGGGTCTTCCCCGGCGGGAAGGTGGAGCGGGCCGACGCCTTCGCCGCCTTCGCCACCGACCTGTCGCCCGCCGACGCCGGGCGGCTGGCGCGGGAGGTGACCCGCAGCCGGGGCCGGGCGCTGGCGCTGGCCGCCGTGCGCGAAACATACGAGGAGACCGGCCTGCTGCTGGCCGAGCCCGCGCCGGTCGCCTCCGTCGCCGGAGGCTGGCGCGAGTTCCGCGCGGTCGGCGCCCTGCCCGATCTGGCCGCCCTGTCCTATGTCGCGCGCGCCATCACTCCGCCGGGCCGTCCACGCCGCTTCGACGCCCGCTTCTTCATGGCCGACGCCTCGGCCCTGCTGCATCCGGAACCGACTGCAGGATCAGGCGAACTGGACGAGATCGCCTGGCTGCCCCTGAGCAAGGCCCGCGCGCTGGACCTGCCCGCCATCACCCGCTTCGTGCTGGGCGAGATCGCCGAGCGGCTGGACGCGCCGAACCGCCCCCTGCCCTTCGTCCGCATGGTGCGCGGGCAGCATGTGGTGGAGCATCAGGACTGACATGGCCGACACCGCGATCACCCTGCGCCTGACCATCGCCGACCCGGTTCCCGGCGTCCGCTACAGCCTGCAACTGGATGACGCCCCGCATGAGCCGGTGACGGCGACCGAGGCGCCGCTGTCGTTCGACGTGCCGGTCCGCCTGTCCGACGACGGGCGCTTCCTCGGCCCCTTCGTCCGGCGCGAGGGGAAGGAACGGCGGTTCGTCTACATCCGCATCGGGATCTCGGCGGGCGACCACGCCTCCGAGTGGAGTCGCAGGGCGAAGATCGACATCCACGACATCCCGCCCGCCTTGCTGGACCGGGCCAGCGCGGGCGCCGTGCTGGAGGTGGTCCTCCCGGGCCGGGGCAAGGACGGCACGCCGGCCTGCGCCACCGTGCGGCCGGTCAGGGGTTGGAGCGCGCTCTAGTCCGCCAGCGGTCGGGTCAGGTCGAACTCGACCCGGAAGAAGCGACCTCCCGGACGGCTGAGCTCATAAGCGAACATCCGCTCCGGATGGACCTCGACGGCCCAGGTGTTGGTGGTCGAGACCTGCGCGCCGCCGGCGATGAACTGGTCGATGGACTCCTGATCCACCGGGAACTGTTGCCGCGAGGCCGAGCCGGGTTCGGCGGTGTCGCCGCCGTACATGTGATAGCCGTGGATCTCGCCCTGCGGATCGCGGTGGTCATGCTTCAGGCGCAGGCCCGCGTCGGTGCGGGTGATCACCCAGCGGCGCGACCGGTCCTCACCGACGGCGAAGGGAATGCCCACCTCGTCGGCGGCGCAGTCCCGCACCTGCATGACCAGCCGCTTGCCCCGGAAGTCGGCGTCGGCGGCGTCGGTGGACACCACCTGCCCCTCGAAGCTCTGCCCGCACAGGGCGTTCAGCCGGGCGAGGAAGGCGTCCTGCGGATTCGCGGCCTCCTGGGCGAAGGCGGGACCGGACAGGGCGACGGCGGCCGCGGCGGCGGCGAACAGCAGGGTTTTCATCCCGCCACCGTGGCCTTTGCGGGCCGGATGCTCAATGCGGCGTCACGCCCGTTGACTTCCGGCCGCGCCTGAGTATGTTCCGCGCCTCTCATTTCCGCGGCTTTCGCCGTCCGCAAAGGTAATTACTCCGATGGCCAAGCCCGCCTCGATCAAGATCCGCCTGAACTCGACCGCCGACACCGGCTTCTTCTACGTCACCAAGAAGAACGCCCGCACCATGACCGAGAAGATGGTCGTCAAGAAGTACGACCCGGTCGTGAAGAAGCACGTCGAATTCAAGGAAGGCAAGATCAAGTAAGCACTTGATCGCCTGACGATTTCGAAACGCCCGGTCAGAGATGGCCGGGCGTTTTTGGTTTTGGGGGCGCGTCACCCCTCCACCACGCTACGCGTGGTCCCCCTCCCCAGCTTCGCTGGAGAGGTGAGTGGATGGTTCACCTCTCCACGCAGTGGGGAGGTGGCTCGACGGCGCAGCCGGAGAGACGGAGGGGTCACCGCCGCCGCCAACGTGCTAGGCTCTCCCCATGACCGACCAGCCCGACGACGCCCCTGCGAACGAAACCCCCGTCCAGCGCGCCCTGCGCCTGAAGCAGGCGAAGATCGCGGCCAAGCCCCAGCCGCCGCGCGGCGGCAAATTCCAGCGCGAACAGGCCGCCCGCATCGCGGCGGGCAAGTCCAAGCCGTGGATGTCGCGCTAAAGCTCTAGGGCTGGCGAACAGGCGACCACGCCCGATCCTTGTCAAAACTCGTCAGGACCAACTGACCGTCCTTGTCGGACTGGAAACCGGCTTTGCCGTCCCCGAGGATACAGCCGCGCCAGCCGACGCTATGCAGGTCATTCAAACCGCGTCCGGCGATCTCGCGCCACTGGGCGTTTGAAAGCAGGGCCGCAGCGCCGGGGCGGAAATCCTCCCTGCGGAAGGTCAGGTGGCGGCCGCCCGACTGGATGGTGACGGCCTCACCATAGAAGCTGATCGGCACCGGCGTATTGGCGGCGAGCACGGCCTCCAGACGTGTGAAGTAGTCGCGCACGGCGCCGGCCTTCAGGTCGCCGCCGCAATGCGGAAAGTCGTTGGCTTGCGCAGGGATGGGAGAAGCGGCTTCGGGCTGCGGCGCCTCGACGCGATCACAGGCCGCAAGCACCAGAGCAGAGAGAAGCGCGACGCCGACCGCTCTCATCTCAAGCCGCCCTTGCGATCACCTGATTCCGCCCCCGGCTCTTGGCTTCATAGACCCCCTCGTCCGCCCGCTTGAGCAGGGCGTCGGGGGTGTCGTCGGGGCCGGTGGAGCAGGCGACGCCGACCGAGACGGTGATGGTCAGGCTTTCGGCGCCGCTCATGATCGGGAAGGGCTGGTCGGCGACGTCGCGGCGGATGCGGTCGGCGACCCGGGTCGCGTCGTCCAGCGAGGCGCCGGGCATGACCACGACGAACTCCTCGCCGCCCAGACGGCACGGCAGGTCGATGGCGCGGACATTGGTGGCCAGACGCACCGCGAACTCGCGTAGCACCTCGTCGCCGGCGTCGTGGCCGAAGCCGTCGTTGACCGACTTGAAGTGGTCGATGTCCATGACCAGCACGGCCACGGGGTCGCCCCCCTGCCCGGCGCGGCCCATCAGGGCCTGCAGCTGGCCGGCCATGTAGCGGCGGTTGTGCAGGCCTGTCAGGGCGTCGGTGACGGCCATCTCAAGGCTGTAGTCCAGCTTCTGTTTGAGGAAGTCGGCGTAGCGCTTGCGCTTGATCTGGCTGCGGGCGCGGGCGTCCAGCTCCTCCGGATCGACCGGCCGGGACAGGATGTCATTGACGCCCAGCTCCAGCGCCTTGATCAGGCGCGGGCGGTCGGCGGGCTCCACCACCGCCAGGATGGGCACCCGGCGCGAGGCCTCGGTCGAACGGGCCTGGGCGACGAAGCGCAGGCCGTCGAACTCGGACGCGGAGACGTTGACGATCATCAGGTCCACCGGCCCGCGCGCGGCGATCAGGGCCGCGGCCGGATCGGGCTCGTGCACCGGACGGTGCTCGTCAGACAGCTGTTCGACCATCTTGGCGGCCTGCAGCTCGCTGTCGTCGACGATCAGCACCCGGCCGCCGGAGCCGCGCAGGCGGCCCGCGCCGTCGGTGTCCACGCCGAAGCGGCGACCGCTTTCCTCACGCTCGCGCAGCTCGTCCATGACCGCCTTGAGCCGCACCAGCGACTTTACGCGAGCGAACAGGATGACGTCATCGATGGGTTTTGTGACGAAGTCGTCGGCCCCGGCCTCAAGGCCCCGGATCTTGTCCTCCCGCCCGTCCAGGGCGGTGACCAGCACCACCGGGATATGGCGGGTGACCGGATCGGCCTTCAGCCGGCGGCAGGTCTCGAACCCGTCCATGCCGGGCATCATGACGTCCAGCAGGATGATGTCGGGCCGCTCGGCCGAGGCGATCTCGAGCGCCGTCTGGCCGTCCATGGCGGTCAGGACCTCGTAGTATTCGAGGGTCAGCTTGGCTTCGAGCAGACGGACGTTCGGTTCAACGTCGTCCACGACAAGGATGCGCGCCGTCATGCCGCCCCTATCCGAGATGCTTCCGGACGACCTCGAGGAAATGCATCACCGAGATCGGCTTGGAGATATAGGCCTCGCAGCCGCCCTGGCGAATCCGCTCCTCATCGCCCTTCATGGCGAAGGCCGTCACGGCGACCACCGGGATATGGTTCAGTTCCTCGTCGTCCTTGAGCCATTTGGTGACTTCCAGCCCCGAGATCTCGGGCAGCTGGATATCCATCAAGATCAGGTCGGGCCGGTGCTGGCGCGCCAGGGCGAGCGCCTGCAGGCCCTCGCGGGTCTGCAGGGTCTCGTACCCCTGGGAATCGAGCAGATCATGAAACAGCTTCATGTTCAGCTCGTTATCCTCGACGATGAGGACCTTCTTCGACATCACCACCCGGCCTGTTCACCCCTCATAAGGACGCGTGCGCGCCGGGGGCTTGTGCTCTTCCGTTACAGTCTCACCACGGTTCTCTTAAGTTGGGGTGAAGCGGCGGTTTTGCAGGGGTTAACGGGACGACCGTTCACCTCCCCATCGCCCCTTCAAGGCGATGGGGAGGACAGATCGGCGCCTTCGCCGATCAGGAGGGGGCGGCGCGGGCGTTTGAGGTCGGCCCGCCGACACCGGTGTTCGCGCCACATCCGGCCCTGACGGAGCCGCCCTCACCTGATCACCGCTGTCGCCACGATCTGTCCTCTCCATTCGCTTGAAGGCGAACGGAGAGGTGAACCGCTTCTGCGTCGCCTTGATCCTGTAGCTTGCCGGGCGACCGTCAGGCACAATCTCGCCCGCATGAAATCCATCTGCCGCGACTGTCTGACGACCGCCGAGCGCAAGCTCGATCGTTGCGCTGCGTGCGGCTCGCGGCGGGTGGTCAGCCACGATGAACTGGCTGATCTGACCATCGCCCATCTGGACTGCGACGCCTTCTACGCCTCGGTGGAGAAGCGCGACCGGCCCGAGTTGCGCGACGTTCCGGTCATCGTCGGCGGCGGCAAGCGGGGCGTCGTCTCGACCTGCTGCTATGTGGCGCGGATGTACGGGGTGCATTCGGCCATGCCGATGTTCAAGGCGCTGAAGGCCTGCCCCGAGGCGGTCGTGCTGAAGCCGGACTTCCGGAAGTATGTGACCGAGAGCGAGCGCATCTTCAGCGCGGTGCGGGCGCTGACGCCGCTGGTGCAGACCCTGTCGCTGGACGAGGCGTGGATCGATCTGGCGGGGACGGAGCGGCTGAACGGCGGGCCGCCGGCCTTCCAGCTGATCCGGCTGCAGAAATGGATCGAGGAGGAGATCGGCCTGACCGTCTCCATCGGCCTGGCCCCCAACCGCTTCCTGGCCAAGATCGCGTCGGAGTTGGACAAGCCGCGCGGCTTCTCGGTGATCGGGGCGGAATCGCAGGCGCTGCTGGCGCCGAAGTCCGTCCGCATCCTGCCCGGCGTCGGCCCCGTGTTCGGCAAGACGCTGCAGAGCGACGGCTATGCCACCGTGGGCGATCTGGCGAAGGCGGACCTGCGCGATCTGGTGAAGCGATACGGCGAGACGGGCCTGCGGCTGCACGATCTGGCGCATGGCCGCGACGCCCGCGCGGTGAAGCCCGAGCATGACCGCAAGGGGATGAGCGCCGAGACCACCTTCAACGACGACCTGACCAGCGCCGCCGATCTGGAAAACGAACTCTGGCCCCTGTGCGAGAAGCTGGCGTCCAAGGCGCGGGCGGACGGGGTGGCCAGCCGGGTGATCGTGCTGAAGCTGCGCAAGACGGACTTCAAGATCGTAACGCGCCGGATCAGCCTGCCCGAGCCGGTGCAGACGGCCCGCGCCCTGTTCGCCGCCGGGCGAGAGCTGCTGGCGCCCGAACTGGGCGTGCCCTACCGCCTGATCGGCATCGGCATGGGCGAGGTGGTCGATGCGGTGGAGGCGCCGGCGGCGCTGTTCGAGAGCAGTGAGGCGCGGACGTTGAAGACCGAGAAGGCGATTGATGCGCTGCGGCTGAAGTTCGGGAAGGCGGCGGTGGTGGCGGGGAGAGCGCTCAAGTGAGGGACCAGGCTCCAGGGGTCAGGTTGCAGGGAAGATCCGAGACGTCACGTCCGTCGGATGCGACCTGAAACCTGAAACCTAGAACCTAGCGCCTGCTCAGGCTAAACCGCCCCCAAACCCCATCCGGAGCTTCCCATGACCGTCGCCGCCCGCCTCGCCGAACTCGGCATCGAACTGCCCGAACCGGCCAAGGCCGTCGCCAACTATGTGCCCTATGTCCAGACCGGCAATCTGCTGCACATCTCGGGTCAGCTGTCGAACGACGCCTCGGGCGGGCTGAAGGGCACCGTCGGCGCCGACGTGTCGCAGGACGACGCCGTGAAGGGCGCCCGCATGTGCGGCGTGAACCTGCTGGCCCAGATCTCGGCCGCGCTGGACGGCGATCTGGAGCGCGTGGTGCGCGTGGTGAAGCTGGGCGGCTTCGTGCAGGCCGCCGGCGACTTCGAAGCCATCCCCGCCGTCATCAACGGCTGCTCGGACCTGATGGTCGAGGTGTTCGGCGACAAGGGCCGCCATGCCCGCTCGGCCGTCGGCGTCTACAAGCTGCCGCTGGGCTTCGCGGTCGAGGTTGATGCGATCGTGGAAGTCCGCTGATCGCGAACGCCCGTTTCATTGCCCGCGTGACGGATCGAGGTTCGTCACAACGGGCACGACGAATTCACAACGAACACAACGATGGCCGAGCCAGTCGCCGGACCCGTCGTGATCGTTGTGGCCCCGTTGTGTGCGTTGTGATGAACCCGCTTCGCGGATGACCGTCATGGGCTTCCAGATCCAGGTCCACAACACCGTCGCCGAGATCGGCCGGGCAGCGTGGGACGCCTGCGCCGGGCCGACCGGCGATCCCTTCGTCAGCTATGACTTCCTCGATGCCTGCGAGGCCTCGGGCAGCGCCGTGCCCCGCGAGGGCTGGGCGGGGCGGCATCTGGCGCTGGAGGATGAGGACGGCCGGGTGGTCGGCGTCATGCCCCTCTGGCTCAAGGCCCACAGCCAGGGCGAATATGTCTTCGACCACAGCTGGGCCGACGCCTATGAGCGAGCGGGCGGGCGCTACTATCCCAAGCTACTGGGCGCCGTGCCGTTCACCCCGGCGGCCGGGCCGCGCTTCCTGAGCCATCCGGACGCCGACGCCGCGATGGTGCGCGAGGCGCTGATCCGGGGGGCGCTGACCCTGACCGAACGGCTGGGCGCGTCGTCCCTGCATGTGAACTTCCCCGATCGCGCCGACTGGGACGCGATGGGCGAGGCCGGGCTGCTGCGGCGGCAGGACATCCAGTACATCTGGCGCAACGGCGGCTATGCCAGCTTCGACGACTTCCTGTCGGCCCTGTCATCGAGCCGCCGCAAGACGGTGAAGCGCGAGCGGCGCGAGGCCAATGCCGGGCTCGATATCCGCGTCCTGACCGGCGCCGAGATCCTCGAGGCGCACTGGGACGCCTTCTTCCGCTTCTACATGGACACCGGCGACCGGAAATGGGGCCGACCCTATCTGACGCGGGACTTCTTCAGCCGGATCGGCGCGACCATGGCCGAGCGGATCGCGTTGGTGATGGCCTTCCGCGACGGAGAGCCGCTGGCGGGGGCGCTGAACTTCATCGGCCGGGATGCCCTGTACGGTCGCCAGTGGGGGGCGCTGGACGAGGTGCCCTTCCTGCATTTCGAGCTCTGCTACTACCGGGCCATCGAATTCGCGATCGAGCGCGGCCTGTCGCGGGTCGAGGCGGGGGCGCAGGGCGACCACAAGATCGCGCGCGGCTACCTGCCCTCGCCCGTCTATTCGGCCCACTACATCGCCGATCCGGCCCTGCGCGGGCCGGTGGCGAACTATCTGGAGCGGGAGCGCCCGGCGGTGGAGGCCGAGATGCACGCGATGGCGGAAGAGCTCTCGCCTTTTCGCAAGGACACGGGCCGCAAGGATCCGGGTTAGCGGGCGGTTTCGGCCCCGCCGATGAACCAGCCGGCGATCCAGCTGACGATGCCGGTGACGATGGCCGCGCCGATGCCGGCGCCGAGGCCCGCGACCGCGAAGCCGCCCAGCAGCCAGGCGACCAGACCGATCACCGCCGCGTTCACCACGAGCAGGAACAGGCCGAAGGTGATCATGGTTAGCGGGAAGGTCAGCACCGTCAGGATCGGCCGCACCACCGCATTGGCGATGCCCAGCAGGATGGCGGCGAGGGCCAGCGAACCGTTGTCGCTGAAGCTCACACCCGGCACGATCCGGGCGGCCAGCCACAGGGCCAGACAGGTGACGAGGAACTGGACGATCAGGCGGATCATGGCGAACTCCGTTGGCGAACCTTGACCATAACACCCGAAGCCCGCGAGGGCTCCCCTCCCCGCGCGCGGATTGCTAGCCTGTGATCACACGGAGCCCGACATGACCCTTCACGCCCCCTACGACCCCGACAACATCTTCGCCAAGATCCTGCGCGGGGAGATTCCGTCGGTGAAGGTGTGGGAGGACGAGGGCGTGCTGGTCTTCATGGACGTTTTCCCCCAGTCGGAGGGGCATACACTGATCATCTCGAAGACCTCGACGGCGCGGAACCTGCTGGAGATGGAGCCGGAGGCGCTGGCGAAGGTGACGGCGGCGACGCAGCGCACGGCGAAGGCCATCGAGAAGGCGCTGAAGCCCGAGGGCTTCCAGATCGTCCAGTACAACGGCGAGGCGGGCGGGCAGACCGTGTTCCACCTGCATTTCCACGTCATCCCGCGCTGGGCGGATCGCGCTATGAAGGGCCACGGCCATGCGCCGATGGCCGATGCGGCGGTGCTGAAGGGGCTGGCGGAGCAGATCGCGGCTGAGCTCGACTAAGCTCGGCGGAGCCGGCATCGGGCGGGTTCATCACAACGAACACAACGAGGCACGACGAACACGACGGGGTCGGAGTTTCGCGCGGCTGTCGTTGTGTTCGTTGTGATTTCGTCGTGGCCATTGTGATGAACCCACCGGCTCGAAGCCGCTTCGCGGGATCAGAGCGGCCCGCGGAAAATGAACCACGCCCCGGCGATGATCAGGGTGAAGCCCACCGCGTGGTTCATCGTCAGCTTCTCGCCGAGGAAGGTGACGGAGAAGACGGCGAAGACGATCAGGGTGATCACCTCCTGCATCGTCTTCAGCTCGGCCGCCGAATAGACCTGATGGCCGATGCGGTTGGCGGGCACGGCCAGGCAGTATTCGAAGAAGGCGATGCCCCAGCTGACGATCACCACGATCCACAGCGGCTTGGACCCGAATTTCAGGTGCCCGTACCAGGCCAGGGTCATGAAGACGTTGGACGCGACCAGCAGCAGCACCGGCGCGATGTGAGGAATCGAGAATGGCACGGCGGCCCCCGCTTGCGTATCGCCCCTTGCGCCAGCATAAGGACCGCCCGTCAAGCGGGACGCCGGTTTAGCTCAGCTGGTAGAGCAGCGGTTTTGTAAACCGAAGGTCACGGGTTCGATTCCTGTAACCGGCACCACGCCCCTCGCGCCCTAGCCGACGAAGACGCCCGCCAGGGCGATGGCGAAACCGATCAGGATGCTGATCGCCGAAACGGCCCCGGCCGCCGCGCCGACGGCCAGAACGATCATCAGCACGCGGCTCCGGGTCGTTTCCTTCATCTCTCGACGCGACCTCAACCCCCGCCCAGCGCGACCGCCACCCGGTAGGTGATGAAGGCGGCCAGATAGGCCAGGCCGAACATGTAGACGATCATGATCCAGGTCCAGCGCAGGGAGTTGGTCTCGCGGCGGACCACGCCCAGCGTCGGCAGGCACTGGGGCGCGAAGATGTACCAGGCGAGGAAGGCCAGGCCGGTGGCCAGCGACCAGTTGGCGGCCAGAACCCCGGCCATGGCGCTGGTCGCGTTCTCGGCGTCGGCGACCGAATAGACGGTGCCCAGCGCCGCCACGGCGACCTCGCGCGCGGCCATACCGGGCACAAGCGCCACGACCATCTGCCAGTTGAAGCCGATCGGGCGGAACAGGGGCTCCAGCGCGTGGCCGATCATGCCGGCGAAGGAATAGTCGATGGCCGGGCCGGTCGCGCCTTCCGGCGGATAGGGGAAGGTCGACAGGAACCAGACGGCGATCATCAGCGGCAGGATGATGCGGGCGGCGCGGTTGATGAAGATCTTGGCCCGGAGCCACAGGTTGAACAGGACGTTCTTCAGGTCCGGCATCTTGTAGGCCGGCAGCTCCATCATGAAGGGCTCGGTGGAGCCTCTCCAGAAAATCTTGCGGATCACGAACGACACCGTAAGCGCGCTAACGATGCCCGCCGCATAG
>JAVHYH010000246.1 GCA_031119155.1 Brevundimonas sp. | reverse complement strand
GGCAGGGGCTGACGGCCCACGGCCTGGGCGGTCGCGCGGGCACGCGTCTGGCCGCGGCCTTCCCGGTCGAGGACAGCGACGACCTGCTGATGGTCACCTCGGGCGGTCAGATGATCCGCACCCCGATGGAGCAGATCCGCATCGTCAGCCGCTCCAGCCAGGGCGTCACCATCTTCAAGACCGGCAAGGACGAGAAGGTCGTCTCGGTCGAGCGCCTGCCGGACAGCGGCGGCGGGGATGAGGACGGCGTGATCGAAGGCGAAGGCGGCGAGATCGAGGGCGGCGAAAGCTGATTGCGCGGGGCCTCGGCCCCGTCGCATGCTGTCATCGTTTCGGGGGAGATGACCGTGCCGCGTATCCTGCTGTTTCTGCTGACCCTGCTTCTGGCGGGGTGCGCCCTGCCGAAGGTCGATCCCGAACGGGAGGCTCAGACCGACCGCGCCTATGCGATGGTGCGCAGCAACGACGTCACCGCGATCAAGGCGGACGCGACGCCGGTCCTGCGACAGCAGGATCTGACCGGGCCGGTGAGCCTGATGCGATCCCATGTGCATCCCGGCGAGCCCACGAGCGCCCGGACCCTGTCATGGACGATGAACACCGTGAACGGGATCGCGGCCTATGAGATCGTACGGCTGTATTCGCACCCCGAGGGGGCCATACAGGTCAAGGCGATCATGGCCCGCAGCGGTGATGGTCCCTGGCAGATTGACGGCCTGCATGTGGTGCGCGTGACGCCCGAGACCCTGGAAGCCTATGACGCGTCGATCGAGGCGGCGCGGTTCAGCCTGACCGACAAGTCGCCGGTCCACTACCTGATGCTGGTCGCGGCGGGCCTGTCCGTGGCCTTCTGTCTGGTTTCGGCGGTGGTCGCGGGATGGCGGCGTCGCTGGCTGTGGATGATCGGCTGCCTGTTCGGCCTGGGTCAGGTGTCCGTGAACTGGGCGACCGGGGCGCTGGCCGTCCATCCGATCTATGTGGCCCTGCTGGGGGCGGGGTTCCTGAAGGGGCTGGGCGCGACCGACCCGTGGATCATCTCGGTGTCGCTGCCCCTGCCGGCCATCCTGTTCTGGGCGCTGGGCAAGTGGCGGCCCAAGCCGCCGAAGGCGAAGCCGGAGGCCGGTCCGACTTCGGGCCCTGACGCGCGCTGGGCGGACACTTGACCCCGATCCTCCACATCGACGGCGTCCCCGCCACCGCCGAGGCGCTGGCGCCGGTGATCCTGTCGAACTACGGCGCCTTTACCGCGATGCAGGTGGAGGACGGCGCGGTGCGGGGGCTGGACCTGCATCTGGAGCGGCTGGGGCAGGAGGCGCTGGCGCTGTTCGGACGGGCTGTGCCCGAGGCGAAGCTGCGCGAGCGGATGCGGGCGGCGGTGGCGGGGCTGGACGGGCGGCATAGCCTGCGGGTCCAGCTGTTCCTGGAGACCATCACCCATCGGACACCGGACGCGCTGGGCGAGCCGAGCGTGCTGACGGTGGTGTCGGCGCCGGCGAATCCGCTGTGCGATCCGCTGCGGCTGCAGACGCAGGACTATGCGCGCGAGGCGCCGGAGCTGAAGCACAACGCCACCTTCGGCCTGACGCGGGCGCGGCGGCTGGCGAAGGCGACGAGCTTTGACGACGCCCTGTTCGTGGGGGCGGACGGCGTGGTGTCGGAAGGCACGATCTGGAACATCGGATTCGTCGAGGACGGCCGGATCATCTGGCCCGTCGCGCCCATGCTGCGCGGCGTGGGGCAGAGGCTGCTGGAGAACGGGCTGGATCTGGTCGGGCTGGACAGCGAGCGGCGGGTGATCGACCGGGCGGCGCTGGCGACGTTCCGGCAGGCCTTCATCTGCAACAGCGCGACGCCGGCCTGTCCGGTGGGCAATATCGACGGGCGGTCGCTGGAGATCGATCCGGCGCTGATCGACCGGCTGCAGGCGGCCTGGGCGTCGAACGCGCCGCAGCTGATCTAGGCCCGGCGTTTCGCACCTGCTAAACCAATGAAAAGTCGGGGAGGACTTCGATGCGTATTGGCCTGTATCCGGGCACCTTCGACCCGATCACCAACGGGCATCTGGACATCATCAAGCGTGCGGTGAAGCTGGTCGACCGGCTGGTCATCGGCGTGGCCCAGAATGACGACAAGGGACCGCTGTTCACGACCGCCGAGCGGGTCGAGATGGTGCGGGCCGAGGTGGCGGTCTTCGGCGAACAGGTCGAGGTGCGGCCGTTCTCCAGCCTGCTGATGCATTTCGCCGAGGAGCTGGACGCGACGGTGATCGTGCGCGGCCTGCGCGCCGTCGCCGACTTTGAATACGAGTTCCAGATGACGGCGATGAACCAGCGCCTCAATGCGGACATCGAGACCGTCTTCCTGATGGCCGACCCGCGGCATCAGGCGATCGCCTCGCGGCTGGTCAAGGAAATCGCCCGTCTGGACGGGAATATTGCAAGCTTCGTCAGCCCGGCCGTCTCGGCCGCCGTGCTGGCCAGGGTCAAGGGATAGTATGCGCTTCAACACCACCCTCGCGGCCGCGGTCGCCGCCGCCCTGCTGACCGGCGCCGCGCCGGCGGCTTTCGCCCAGACCCCGGCCCCCGCTACCGCCGGCGACTGGCGCACGATCGCGCCCGAGAACCTGCTGGTCATCGACACGTCCAAGGGCCGGATCGTGGCCGAGCTGGATCCGCGCGTGGCCCCGCTGGCGGTCGACCGGGTGCGGACCCTGGCCAACAGCGGCTTCTACGACGGCCTGACCTTCCACCGGGTGATCCCGAACTTCATGGCGCAGGGCGGCGATCCGCAAGGCACGGGCGAGGGCGGCAGCGAGCTGCCCGACCTGACCGGCGAGTTCACCTTCCGCCGGGGTCGAGCGGACGGTTTCGTAAGCAACGGGCAGACCGACGGGGCCAGCCAGATGGGCTTCATCGGCTCCTTCGGCGTGACGACCCAGCCGGACGCGCAGATGATGGTGACGGCGGACTTCAAGGTCGGCGCCGCCGCCCTGTTCTGCCCGGGCGTGCTGGGCATGGCGCGGGCCAATGACCCGAACAGCGCCAACAGCCAGTTCTACATCATGACCGCCGTCAACGAGTCGCTGAACGGCAGCTATACGCCGTTCGGGCGCGTGCTGGCCGGGCAGGACGTGGCGCGGGCGCTGAAGCCCGGCGACGCGAACAACAACGGACGGGTCACCGACCCCGACACGATGACCCGCGTCCGCACCGCCTCGGCCCTGCCGGAAGGCGAGCGCCCGACGGCGCGCGTCATGGCCACGACCAGCCCGGCCTTCGCCGAGTTCCTGGCGGCGTCGCGGACGCGGCTTGGGTCGCGGTTTGACGTTTGCGGTGTGCAGCCGACGGCGGAAGTGACGGGCGGCTGAGCCGCGAGCAGGGGGAGAAGGCGATGAAGGTGATGCTTCTGGCCGGCGCCGCAGCGGCGCTGATGACCGGACCGGCGCTGGCCCAGGAGGTCGGCGGCCCGCCGCCTCCGCCCCCGCCGCCGCCGACCGTGCAGACGGTCATCGCCTCCACCGACTGGCGTACGGTGGCGCCGGACAACCTGCTGGTCATCGACACCACCAAGGGCCGGATCATCGTCGAGCTGACGCCCCAGATCGCGCCGCTGCATGTGGAGCGGATGCGGCTGCTGGCTCGCAACGGCTTCTTCAACGGCCTGACCTGGCACCGGGTGATCGACTGGTTCATGGCCCAGACCGGCGATCCGCTGGGCAGCGGCGAGGGGCAGAGCGCCTATCCGGACCTGAAGGCGGAGTTCACCTTCCGTCGCGACCCGTCGATGGCTTTCGCCCCCGTGGCCGAGCCGCAGGGCGCGCGTCTGGGCTTCGTCGGCTCGCTGCCCGTCCAGACCCAGCCCGACGCCGCCTTCACCCAGACCGGCGACGGCAAGGTGCATGGCTGGGGCGTCTATTGCCCCGGCGTGGTCGGCATGGCCCGCGACGAGGGCAATGACACCGCCAACAGCCAGTTCTTCATCATGCGTCAGGCCTATCCGGCGCTGGACAAGCGCTATTCCATCTGGGGCATGACGGTGGCCGGGCTGGACGTGGTGCGGGCGCTGCAGGTCGGCGACGGCGAGAACGGCATGATGGCGGCGGCCCAGCCGGACCGCATGACCCGCGTGCGGGTGGCCAGCGACATTCCGGAGGCCGAGCGTCCGGTGGTGCAGGTGCTGTCCCCGACCTCGGAACGTTTCATGGGCATCGTCGGAGAGGCCCGCGCCGCGCGCGGCGCGGACTTCTCGGTGTGCGACGTGACGCTGCCGGTTCAAGTGACGGGCTGAGGGCAGGTAGGGGGCGGGGTTACACGTCCCAGTTCGATCCATTGCGGATTTTCTACCCGGAGTTGGCGCCGCCTTGACGTCTCCTCCCCGTTGCGGAGCAATGGGGAGGGGGACCGCGAAGCGGTGGAGGGGCTCTTGAGTTCCGAAGGTTCTGTATCGCGGGCGCGCGTTCAACGTCGCGCCCTGACGCCGCCGGAGGCCCGTCTGTGGGTCTGCCTGCGTCGTCGCGCTCTGGCCGGTCTGAAATTCCGCCGTCAGC
>JAVHYH010000245.1 GCA_031119155.1 Brevundimonas sp. | reverse complement strand
GGGCTTCCTGGATCGCGATCGCTTCCTTGTTGGTGTCGATCACGAACATGATGTCGGGGATGCCGCCCATGTCCTTGATGCCGCCCAGCGAGGCGTCCAGCTTGTCACGTTCGCGCTGCAGGCTCAGCAGCTCGCGCTTGACGCGGCCTTCACCGCCGGACTCCAGCAGGGCGTCCAGTTCGCGCAGACGGGCGATCGAACCCGAAACGGTCTTCCAGTTGGTCAGCGTGCCGCCGAGCCAACGGTTGTTCATGTAGTACTGGGCGCAGCGCTTGGCGGCTTCGGCGACCGGGTCAGCGGCCTGGCGCTTGGTGCCGACGAACAGGACGCGACCGCCCTTGGCGGCGACGTTGCGGACTTCGACCAGGGCCTGGTGCAGCAGCGGGATGGTCTGCGACAGGTCGATGATGTGGATGTTCGAGCGGGCGCCGAAGATGTAGCGGTCCATCTTCGGGTTCCAGCGGTGCGTCTGGTGACCGAAGTGAGCGCCGGCTTCGAGCAGCGAACGCATGGAGAATTCAGGCAGAGCCATGATCGGTAGTGTCCTTTTTCCGATAGACGTTGCGTGAGCGTTTTAAAGATCCGGCTGGACCCTCGGAATGGTGCGGTCGGGGATGTCTCCCCCGGCTGCGCCACGCCCACGTGCGAAGTGCGCGGGCCAAATAGGCGGGTTGGGGCGAAAAGGCAAGCGCGCCTTGCTCCGAACGGCCGACCGGACTATATGACCAGTCATCATGACCAGTCTGGAAATCACCGCGACCGAGTTCAAGGCGACCTGCCTGGAGCTGCTGGATCGTCTCGCTGACCATCGCATCGACCGACTGGTGGTCACCAAGCGCGGTCGACCGGTGGCCGTTCTGACGCCGCCGCCCAGCGAAGAGGACAAGGTCGCAGGCCTGTTCGGCTTCATGCGCGGCGCGGCCGTTATTCCCGCTTCGCTGGATCTGGTCGCGGCTGTCTCCGAGGAGGCCTTCGAGGCAGAGGACGGCTGGGCGAAATGACGCCCTCGAAGCTGTTGCTCGATACTCATGCGCTGATCTGGCTGGTGGAAGGGATCGAGCTTTCGTCCACCGTGCAGAACACCATCGTCCGTGCGGCGCTGGCGGACGGGGTGTTCGTCTCGCCGGTCAGCGCGTGGGAGATCGGCATGCTGTGCGCGCCGAGGTCAAACCGGCCGCCGCTGATCCTGAAGCCGGATCCCAAGAGCTGGTACGCGAGGGCGCTGTCGGCGCCGGGGCTGGCCGAGACGCCGTTCACCGCAACGGCGGCGATCGATTCACGCATGCTGCCCGGCCTGTTGCATGGCGATCCGGCTGATCGCCTGCTGATCGCGACGGCGCGCGAGATTGGCGCGGCGCTGGTCACGCGGGACCAGAAGATCCTCGACTATGCCCGGACGGGCGAAGTCCAGGCCCTCGCCTGCTGAGCCTACGTCCCCCGCGGCTTGGCCCGGTTGGTGGCTTCGGCGACGGAGGGATCCTCGGGCCAGGGGTGGCGGGGGTAGCGGCCGCGCATGTCGGCGCGGACATCCTTCCACGAGCCGGACCAGAAGCCCGGCAGATCCTTTGTCAGCTGGATCGGACGACGGGCGGGCGACAGCAGGGCCAGCGTCAGGGGCGTGCCACGGCCGACGGTGGGATGGGTCTTCACCCCGAACAACTCCTGCACCCGGATATCGACACGCGGTCCGCCCTCAGAGGCGTAGTCGATGGCGGCGGAGCCCAGCGGGGTCTCCAGACGCTCGGGGGCCAGCTCGTTCAGCGCGCGCTGGTGGTCCCAGGGGATCAGGGCGCGCAGGCCGTCGCTCAGCGGGCCGTCCGCGATGGCCTCCAGCGACTGCACATTCTCCAGCAGCGGCCACAGCCAGGTTTCGCGCTCGGCCAGCAGGCCCTCGTCGGTCATGTCGGGCCAGCCCTCCTCCAGCGCCGACAGGAAGGCCAGACGGGCGCGCAGGGCCGAGGCGCGCTCGCCCCAGCGGATCGCCTTCAGCCCGTCGGCCTCGACCTCGGTCTTCAGGGCGGCGGTGATGGCCTCGCGGCCGGGCGCGCCCATGATCTTCTCGTCGATGACGACGGCGCCGATCCGGCGGATGCGCTTCAGCACCATGCGGCCGGACGGTTCACGGTTCAGCCGGTCCTCGACCTCCAGCCGGTGTTCGAGATCGCTCAGGTCGACCGGCGCGGCCAGACGGATGCGGTCGCGGGCGTCACCGCCGCCCAGCTCGGCGACGGCCAGCCATTGTTCCCGCGCCATGACGTCGGTCGGGTCGAGGAAGGCGCCGCGACCGGAGGCCAGCAGGAACTCGCCCGGCTTGCCCCGCGCCTTTGCGACCCGCTCGGGGAAGGCTTCCGCCAGCAGGGCGCCCGCATCGGGATGGCCGCCCTTCCCTGCTCCCGCCGCCTTCGCCCAGCGGTCGGCCAGTTTCGCGGCGTCGCGAGCGCGGGGCGAGCGGTCGATCTCGCGGTCGAAGCCGCGCAGGCGTTCGGCCAGATCGACGGCGTTTCCGCCCAGACCGGGCTCGCTGAGCACGGCGGCGATGTTCGCGCCGAGTTGGGCGTGGCCGTCATCGCTGGCGACGGCGACCATGTGGGCGAGACGCGGCGACAGCGGGATGCGGGTCAGGCGGCGACCGTGGTCAGTCAGGGCGCCGTCGGCGTCCAGCGCGTCGAGCCGGGTCAGAACCTTGCGGGCCTCGGCGAAGGCGCCGGCGGGCGGCGGGTCCAGCAGGGCCAGCCCCTCCGGCGACCGCGCGCCCCAGCGGGCCAGATCGAGCGCGAAGGCGGTCAGGTCCGCCTCAAGGATTTCCGGCCGCTGATGGGCGACGAGGCCGCGGGTCTGTTCCTCGTCCCACAGGCGGTAGCAGACGCCGGGCTCGACCCGCCCGGCCCGGCCCCGGCGTTGTTCGGCGGAGCTGCGGCTGACCTTGACCGTGGCCAGACGGGTCAGGCCGCTGGACGGCTCGAACCGGGGGACGCGCGACAGGCCGCCGTCGATGACGACGCGCACGCCCTCGATGGTCAGGCTGGTCTCGGCGACGGAGGTGGCCAGCACGATCTTGCGGCGACCCGGCGCGGCGGGTTCGATGGCGCGATCCTGCTCGCCCTTGTCAAGCCCGCCGTAGAGCTGGACCAGATCGACATTGGCCGGGAGACGGTCGCCCAGCGCGCGGGCGGTGCGGTGGATTTCCCCCTGCCCCGGCAGGAAGACGAGGACGGAGCCGGTCTCGTCCGCCAGCGCCTGTCGCACGGCGCGGGCGACGGCGTCCTCGAACCGCTCGGCGGGGTTTCGACCGAGGTAGCGGGTCTCCACCGGATACATCCGGCCCTCGGCCTCGATGACCGGCGCGCCGTCCAAGAGTTTCGAGACCCCTGCGATGTCGAGCGTCGCCGACATGACCAGCAGGCGCAGGTCGTCGCGGATCAGGCCCTGCGCCTCGCGGGCGAGCGCGAGGCCGAGGTCGGCGTCGAGACTGCGCTCGTGGAACTCGTCGAACAGGACCGCGCCCACGCCGTCCAGCGCGGGGTCGTCGAGGATCATGCGGGTGAAGACGCCCTCGGTGATGACCTCGATCCGGGTCTTCGGGCCGATGCGCGACTGCAGCCGGGTGCGATAGCCGACGGTCCCGCCCGCCTGTTCGCCCAGTGAAGAGGCCATGCGGTCGGCTGCGGCCCGTGCGGCGAGGCGTCGCGGCTCCAGCACCAGAACCCGTTGTTCGCCCAACCATGGCTGATCCAGCAGGGCCAGAGGCACGACCGTGGTCTTGCCCGCCCCCGGAGGCGCGGCCAGCACGGCGACAGTCCCTTGCGCGAGGGTCGTCTTCAGAGGGTCGAGAACGGCGTGGATCGGCAACATCGGGGTGGGGTCTAGCGGCAACGGGGCGGTTCACGAAAGCGTCGTCGCACGTTCACGTATCGGAAACCGCGTTGCCACGGTCCCCGCGCGCCGCTAGCGTCCGCCCCAAAGCAGCGAGAGGGCTGCTCAAGAACAGGCAGCGAGAGGGCTGCCTCGATACAAGTCGGAGGGGTAATTCATGTGGCGCGTTAAGTCGCTAGACGCGATTCTGGCCACGGCCGAGAAGAAGTCGCTTCATCGGTCGTTGGGTCCGGTCCAACTCACACTTCTGGGGATCGGGGCCATCATCGGCACCGGGATCTTCGTTCTGACCGCCGCCGCCTCGCAGAAGGCCGGCCCGGGCATGATGCTCAGCTTCGTCATCGCCGGCGCCGTCTGCGCCGTCGCGGCGCTCTGCTACTCGGAACTGGCCGCCATGGCCCCGGTTTCGGGTTCGGCTTACACCTATACCTACGCCGTTCTGGGCGAGCTGCTGGCCTGGTGCGTCGGCTGGGCCCTGATCCTGGAATACGCCGTGGCCGCCTCCGCCGTGTCGGTCGGCTGGTCGGGCTATGTGCTCGGGCTGATAGAGAGCGGGCTGGGGTTTGATTTCCCGGCATTGCTGTCCGCCGGACCGACCTGGTCGATGAACGGCTGGATTCCGACGCCGGACTTCTCGGCGTGCATCGTCAACGTTCCCGCGATCGTTGTGGCCC
>JAVHYH010000244.1:1653-4549 GCA_031119155.1 Brevundimonas sp. | reverse complement strand
AAATGGTCGGAGCGACAGGATTCGAACCTGCGACCCCTTGACCCCCAGTCAAGTGCGCTACCAGGCTGCGCCACGCTCCGAGAGGCGCTCCCTATAAACGGGGTCGCGCCGCGCGCAAACCCAAAAAAGCAGCCATTACGCCGATCGCGAAAGCGCGGCTTCCAGACGGGCCTTCGCCCCCTCCAGTTCCGCCAGCGCCTGACGCAGACGAACCGTCGATACGGGAGCCGCGACCGCAGCCGGAGCGGGCGCAGCGGCGGGCTTGGCCGCGACGGGCTCCACGACCACGCCGTCCGGCTCGAAGCTGACCAGCCCCTCCGGATCGCCCCAGGCGGCGATGCGCTTGAGGCCCTGTTCCTTGTACAGGCGCTGCACGCCCTTGATGGTCATGCCCTCGTCGTGCAGCAGCCGCTTCACCGCCTTCAGCACCACCAGGTCCTGCGGGCGATAGAAGCGCCGTCCGCCCGCCCGCTTCAGCGGCGCGACGAAGGTGAATTTGGTTTCCCAGAAGCGCAGCACATGCTGCGGCGCGCCGATCTCGTCGGCCGCTTCCGAAATGGTTCTGAAGGCGTTGGGGCTCTTGGCCACGGGGATCAGTCGGCGACGACGGCGTCGTGCACCCGGCCCTTCATGATCTGCGAGGCGCGGAAGCTGATCACCCGGCGCGGGTTGATCGCGGCCGGTTCGCCGGTCTTGGGATTGCGGCCCATGCGGGCGCGCTTCTCGCGGACCTGGAAGACGCCGAAGCCCGACAGTTTGACCGTCTCGCCGCGCTCCAGCGACTCGACGATCAGTTCGAGCGTGCGCTCGACCATCTGCGAGCACTCCTGCCGCGACAGGCCCACTTCCTCATGGACAGCTTCGCACAGGTCGGCCCGGGTCAGGGTCTGCGTCACGGATCAATCCCCTCAGTCGTCAATGCGTCGCATAAGAGGGCAAGAGCCCTGAAATGAAAAGACGAAATGCGCGTTACAGACGAATCGCGCACGCGCCCCAGGTCAGTCCGCCGCCCATGGCTTCCATCACGATCAGGTCGCCGCGCTTGATGCGGCCGTCCCTGATCGCGGCGTCCAGCGCCAGCGGGATGGAGGCGGCGGAGGTGTTGGCGTGCAGGGCGACGGTCGAGATGACCTTCTCCTCGTCCAGCCCCAGCCGGTCGCCGACCCCGCGGATGATGCGCTGGTTAGCCTGATGCGGCACGAACCAGTCGACCTCGGGCACCTCGATGTTCGAGGCCTCGCAGGCGGCGGTGATGGCTTCGGCGATGTTGATCACCGCATGGCGGAAGACCTGGTTGCCGGCCATGCGCAGGTGGCCGACCGAGCCGGTCGTGGCCGGGCCGCCGTCAACGTACAGCAGGTCCGTCTTGGAGCCGTCGCAGCGCAGGGCGAAGCCCAGCAGGCCCTGATCGGCCTTGGTCCCCTGCCCTTCGCGCGGCTCGACCACCAGCGCCCCGGCGCCGTCGCCGAACAGCACGCAGGTCGAACGGTCGTTCCAGTCCAGCAGCCGGGTCATTTCCTCGGCGCCGATCACCAGCGCGCATCTGGCCAGACCGCGCGCGACGAAGCCGTCGGCGACGCTCAGCGCATAGACGAAGCCCGAGCAGACGGCCTGGACGTCGAAGGCGATGCCGACCGGCGCGCCCAGCTTGCGCTGGACGATGGCGGCGGTGGCCGGGAAGGTCATGTCGGGCGTGGTGGTGGCGACGATGATCAGGTCCACGTCCGCCGCCGTCTTGCCGGCGTCGATCAGGGCGCGCTTCGCCGCCTCGACCGCCAGATCACTGGTCGGCTGGTCGTCGCGGGCCTTGTGCCGCTGCTTGATCCCGGTCCGCTCCTGAATCCACTCGTCGGAGGTTTCGACGATGGCGGCCAGATCGGCGTTGGTGACGATCTGCTCGGGAAGATAGGAACCGACGCCGGTCACGGCGCTGCGGGTGACGCTCACTGGGAAGTCTCCTTGGCCGCGTCCGCTTCGGGAGCGGGCGGCTGCTCAAGCACGGCGTTCAGCCTCTGCAGCTTCACGCCCACCTTGCTCATATAGTCGCTGCGGGCCAGATCGACAGCGATGCGGATGGCCGAGCTGAAGCCCGCCGCCGTCGCCCCGCCGTGGCTCTTCACCACGATCCCGTTCAGCCCCAGCAGCGGCCCGCCGTTGATGGCGTTGGGGTCGATCCGGGCGCTCATCTTCTTCAGCGCCGGATAGGCCAGCGCCGCGCCCGCCTTGGACAGCAGGCTGGAGGTCAGGGCGTCCTTCATCAGCGAGCCGATGAATTTGGCCACGCCCTCGGCGGTCTTCAGGGCGATGTTGCCGGTGAAGCCGTCGGTCACCACCACATCGACCGTGCCCTTGGCGATGTCGTCGCCCTCGACGAAGCCGCGATAGTCCAGGCCGAAGTCGCCCTCGCGCAGCAGGCGGGCGGCCTCGCGGACCTCCTCATGCCCCTTCATGTCCTCGGAGCCGACGTTCAGGATGCCGACGGTCGGCGTCTCGACGCCGTGGACGGCGGTCATGAAGGCCTCGCCCATGATGGCGAACTCGACCAGCTGGGCCGCGTCGCTCTCGACATTGGCGCCGACGTCCAGCACGGCCGTGATCCCCTTGTGCGTCGGCCAGCTGGCGACGATGGCGGGACGCTCCAGCCCCTGCACCGACATGCGCAGGATCAGCTTGGAAATGGCCATCAGGGCGCCGGTGTTGCCGGCCGACACGACGGCCGCCGCCTCGCCGGTCTTCACCGCCTCGATGGCGTTCCACAGGCTGGAGCCCTTGCCCCGGCGCATGGCCGTGGCGGGCTTCTCGTCCATGGCCACGATCTTGTCGGTGTGACGGATCTCGCAGACCCCGGCGGTCAGCTGGCACTTCGCCATCTCGGCTGTGATGGCGGTCTCATCGC
>JAVHYH010000244.1:0-1643 GCA_031119155.1 Brevundimonas sp. | reverse complement strand
GCCCTCGCCGCCATGGCGTTTGCGGTACTCACAGATGCCGGCGACCACGACCGACGGGCCGTGATCCCCGCCCATGGCGTCAAGCGAGATCAGAATGGGGGATGGCAAGCCGTTTAGACTCCGACGCGCCCGCTCACGCGGCGCTGGGCTGGGTGCGACGATAACGCCGCACCGGGGGGATGCAACCGGGCGGACGCTGCGTCAACCTTCGTCGGAAGACTTCAACTGTTTCAGCACCGCGAAGGGCGAGATTTCCTTCGGCTCGGGCGGCTGCACGAATTCGGCCCCCGGCTTGCGCGGGAAAGGGTCCAGATGCAGCGCCAGTTGCTCGACGACGTACTGGCCCAGATCGATCTGCCCGTCCTCGACCACGTCCGGCGTCTCGTCCTCCATCGTGATCACGATCTCGTCGGACTCTTCATCGACCGGCTCGGCCAGCTGCACCGAGAAGCGCTCGTCGATGTCCAGCGGCAGCGGCTCCAGCGTGATGCCGCAGGTCTGGGCCAGCTTCGCCCGCACCCGGCCGCTCAGGCTCCAGCCCGCGGCCGTCGGAACCAGATCGACGTCCGCCTCGAAGCTGTCGAGCGAGGCCAGATCCAGCGCCTTCGCGATTCGGCGCATCGCCGCCTCGTCCGGGATGAGCGTGCGTTTCACGCCCGATCCGATCTGATGCAGGCGGACCGGCTCGCTGTACGGCAGTTCAGGAATGCTCATGCCTTCACCTCGGCCCATGCGGGCGACGTCATCACTTCATTGAAAGGCTGGGCCGCCAGTTGCGCGCGGCTGGTCAGGGCGTAGGTCGCCAGAGCCGCGCCGTCGTCGGCGGCTTCGCTTTCCAGAACATTGCGGGCCAGACGCTCGGCCAGCAGGGCGGCGTCGCCGTCCCGCAGCGGCTGCTCATAGGCCGTCATCCGCCCGTAGAGCGACTCGCCCAGCTTGCGCATCTTCTTGCCCACCGAAATGTCGCCCACGCCCAGTTCGCGCAGGGTGTGGTCAAGCGCCGAGACGTAGGTGTCGAACAGCTGCTGCCCGAAATCGCCGCCCTGCTCGGTCCCCTCGTCCTTCAGACGCATGGTCAGCAGCAGCATGTGCAGGGTGTAGAGCTCGAATCGCGCATCGATCCGGTCCGGCACGCCCAGCGCCGTATAGAAGCGCGGTTCACGGGCCTGACGGACGATCAGATCATACAGACCGTCGCCGACGCGCTCGCGGCGCAGGGATTTCAGAAGATTTTGCAGCATGTTTCACGGCCCCTTTTCCGCCGCGCCGTTGAACTAAGGCTCGGCTCCGGTTAGGTCAAAGACCTTGTTCTGTCGCAGGCGCCGCTCATGCTCCGTTCGAAGCTCCTTTTCGCCGCCTTGTCGGCCACTGTCCTGACCGCCGGCTGCGCGCCCGTGGTGGGCCAGAATGGCTTCCAGGCCGTTGACGCCCGCCCCGCCGACATCGTCGCCGGCACGGACACGCGCCAGACGGTCCTGACCAAGCTGGGCTCGCCCTCGACCACCTCGACCTTCGAGCGCGACACGATCTGGTACTACATGACCCAGGTCACCGAGAAATATACCTACAACCTGCCTCAGGTGACCCAGCGGACGGTGACCGAGATCACCTTCAATGACGCCGGACAGGTCGCCGCCGTGCGC
>JAVHYH010000243.1 GCA_031119155.1 Brevundimonas sp. | reverse complement strand
ATGACGGCATCACCGGCTTCGGCGGCCAGGGCACCTCGCCCATGTTCGGCAACCCGGACCTGCAACCGGAAACCAGCGTCAGCACCGAAATCGCCGTCTATTGGGAATCCCCCGAGGGCCACAACTTCAATATCACGGCCTTCAACAACACCTTCGAGGACAAGATCGCCAACCAGCCCTGCGGGCCGGCCCTGACCTTGGCCTGCGCCAGCAGCGGCGAGTATGCGGACCTCGGCTACGGCTCGAGCAGCCGCGCCACCAACATCGACGAGGTGGAGATCCGCGGCATCGAGGTCGCCGGTCGCTGGCGCATCCTCGACAACGTCGGCCTGCGCGGCAACTACACCTGGACGGACAGCGAGCAGAAGAGCGGCGCCGAGATCGGTCGTCCGCTGGGCAACAGCGCCGAGCACATGGCCAACGCCTCGCTGGACTGGCAGGTCACCGACCGCTTCAACCTGCTGCTGTCGGGCGAGATGCGCTCGGACCGCTATCGCGGCCTGCACGCCATCACCGGCGAGGAGCTGGTCTACAAGAGCTACACCGTGCTGAACCTCGGCGGCTCGTATGAGCTGACCCCGTGGCTGACCGTCAACGGCCGGGTGAACAACCTGCTGGACGAGGACTTCACCACCTACGACACCGAGTTCCGCGACCTGAACAGCAACGGCGTGTTCGAGGACGGCACCAACGAGGTCCTGTTCTTCGACCACTACAACAACAAGGAAAAGGGCCGCAGCTTCTGGCTGAGCCTGAACGCCCGGTTCTGATCCGGACGTAACTGATCGACAGCGGGCCGTCCCTTCGCGGGGGCGGCCCGTTTTCGTTTCCGGACCACTGATCGTTGATCGGCTAAGCCGTTGGTCATCTTTGCGTGTCAGGGTTTTCCCTTATCGAAGGGGCCCCATGACCGATCGCGCGATCCGCAACCTGGCACATCTGCGCCGCTCGGCCTCGACCGCGCGGGTGCTGAACCTGCTCAAGGTCGAGAATGAGCACGGCTATGAGGCGGAATGGCGCGAGAAGCCGGTGTTCCGCACCCCGGCCCTGAACGCGGCCCTGATCATCAAGCACCGCCTGCGCCGCGACGAGCTGGACGCCTTCCACCTGCGCCGTCAGGTGGCGACCAAGGTGGTCATCCCCATCGACGCCGAGGACCTGAAGACCGGCGGCCGCTTCGTCTTCGTCGACCAGCGCGGTTTCGAGCGAATGATGCAGGAGACCTTCGGGCTGGAGGCGGATCATCCCGACTTGGCCACCCTACGCCTGATGGACGCCCTGCCGTCTCTGGACCCCTTCCTGCTGCGCGAGCAGCTGAAGCGGGCCGGGATCGAGCCGGCGGCCTGCTATTTCTCGATCAGCGACGGCGATCTGGCCCGCATGGTGCAGTTCGTGGAGGCGGAGATCCGTCCGCTGGTCACGCTCAGCCTGGGCGGCGGGATCGAGGCCGTGGGCTCGACGGCGCGTCTGGCCAACAAGATCCTGTCCAACGATCCCGGCGACCGCATGGAGGCCTTGCGCCAGACCCTGCACCTGAAGCCGGAGGAGTATCAGGAGGGCATCTTCTGCTGGAAGGGCTTCCTCTATTACAAATGGGTGCTGACCAGCCTGATGACGGACGTGGCCGGGGTGGCGGACGCCGTCACGACGGTGAGGCCCATCGGCAAGGTGGACCGCAACGCCCGCGAATATCTGGACCGGGGCCGGCAGGTGCTGCGCGACCGGATCATCGCCGTCTGCGACGACGCCTCGCGCACGCTGGCCATCTATGACAACGCCTACAAGGCCCTGACCGAGGACTCCCGGCCGGGCGCCTTCCGGGACTTCCTGCTGCAGGCGCCGCGCCTGTTCACCCGGCTGGGCGAGCAGCTGGGCGCGATCCAGCATGTGGTCAGCTTCTGGCGCTTCCGCTTCAGTCCCGGCGCCGCGCCGGTGGGCGTGGACGAGCTGATCGACGTCTTCATGGACTTCGAGACCGGTCTGGCCGACCGCGACCAGGAACTGGGCCAGCGTCACCTCGCCGCCTGACCCCGGCTCCGTCCGGCGCCGGGGTCTGGCCTAGCGTCTGGCCTAGCGCCGGGGGACCAGCCGCCACATGCGCAGGGGATGACGGACCGCTCCGGCCTCTTCGCCCGCCGCGTCGCCCCGACCCATATAGAGGTCGGCGCGGACCGGGCCGCGAATGGCGGAGCCCGTGTCGAGGGCGACCACCAGCCCCTGATAGCTGCCCCGCGCACCCGCCAGATTACCGCCGTCCGCGCGGATCCAGACCAGATCGCCATAGCGCCAGTGGGTCGGATCGACCGCGATGGAGCGACGGGCGGGCAGGGGAACGCCCGCGGCGCCGGCCGGGTCGCCGCCGTCGTCCGGATCCAGCCTGAAGAAAATGTAGCGGGGGTTCAGCGCCATCACAGCGCGGGCCTCAGACCCCCGATGCGCGGCCAGCCAGCCCCGGATCGCCTCGCCCGAAGTGCCGTTCTGCGGCAACAGGCCCTGCCGGGCCATCGGCGTGGCGATGCCGACGAAGGTCTGGCCGTTGTCGGCGGCATAGGCCGCGCGCGCCTTTGAGCCGTCCTCGAAAGTCAGATAGCCCGAGCCCTGGATCTGCATGAAGAACAGATCCTCGGCCCTCATCCAGGCCAGGGTTTCGGTCGGCGGCGCGGCCTCGATCTCGGCGCGGGGCGGCAGGGTCTGGCCGCGACGCCAGCCGGCGGGCGCGGCCAGCACCGGCATGTCGAACTCGGCGGTCTGCGTCCGGCGGGCGGGGTACTCCGGCGCGAAATAGGAGGTCAGAAGACCGGCTCGGCCGTCCGCCGTCTCCTGCTCGACGACGGTGAAGCCGGCCTCGAAGAAGGCGCGGGCCATCGAGGGGGTGACCGGCCTCGAGGTCTGGCGGATGTGCAGGGCCCGGTCGCACTGGGCGCGGATGGCGCTGTCGCGGGACACCCGGCACCCGTCGGCGAAGGCGTTGAAGGCGGCGAGGTGATCTTCCTCGTCCCAGCCGGGCAGGGCGGCCGGGCTGGTTCCGGTCGTCGGCACCGGGGTCGGGTCCAGCGGTCGCGGCGGCTCGGGCCGGGGCTGGGTGGGCGACGGGGGCGTGGTCGGAGACGGCGTCACCGGCGGCCGGGTGGCGCAGGCCGCCAGAAGCGTCACCATAAGGGCGAAGACCGCGCCCTGAATGTTCACGGCGCGGGGGGCGGTCACGATCAGGCCGAGGCCGCTTCTGTCCGGGCCAGAACCCAGTTCGGGTCGTTGGCGCCCAGGGTCCGCTCGAAGGTCCAGACCTCCGCGACACGGCCCTCGTCGACCAGCGGCTCTGCCGACGCATCGGCGGCGGTGGTCGTGGTGCGCAGCTCGGCCAGGAAGCGGACCTTGGCGATGGCGCGGTTTTCCTCGGCCGTGGCCAGTTCCAGATCCGCCCGGGCGGGATGGACGAACTCGACGCTGGAGGTTTCGCCCCGGGCTTCGCGGGCCGCGATCCCGGCGTCGAACGACGCCATGACCTTGGCGGTCAGCAGCGGCTTCAGCGTGTCGCGGTCGCCGGCGGCGTAGGCGCGCACGATGCTTTCATGCGCGGCGCGGGCGCCGTCCAGGAAGCGGACCGGGTCGAAGGCCGGGTCGCGGGCCTTCAGACCGGCGATGGAGGCCAGGGTCACGGCGTCCAGCACATTGCGGCCCTGCGGACCGGCGGCAGGGTCAGCCTGACCGTTCGGCGCGGGCGGCTGGGCGCGGGCGTCTTCCTCGGGCTGACGGCCGACCTTCTTGCCCAGCACATTGTAGAGCTGGAACAGGACGAAGGCCGCAATGACGGCGAAGATGACGATCTGGACCGAAACCGGGGGCACGGGACATCCTTGACAGGCGCCGGGGGCGACGCGGAACATGACGATTAGGGGCTGATATAGGGCCATGCAAGGCGAAGCGCCGCCCCCGTTGGGCGAGCGTCGTTGCCGCAGGGGGTGCTGCATGGTAGTCGCCACCCCATCCGGGCCTGTGCCCGACCCACATTCCAGACAGATTTTCCACCCATGACCGACGCCGTTCCGCCCGCCGACGCCAACCCCGCCGCGACCCCTGACGCGACCGGCGGCCAGCCGCAGGGCCCGGGCTTCCGCATCGTCGCCCAGTATGTGAAGGATCTGTCCTTCGAGAACCCGAAGGCGCCGGACAGCCTGCGCATCGACGGCAAGCCGGCCATCGACATGGGCGTCGAAATGAACGCCACGGGCCGTCAGGACGGCCTGTTCGAGGTTGAACTGCGCCTGTCGATCAAGGCCTCGACCGAGGCGATGGCCGTCTTCCACGTCGAGCTGGTCTATGGCGGCCTGTTCGCGCTGCAGGGCGTTTCGGAGCAGGACATCGAGCCGATGCTGCTGATCGAATGCCCGCGCTACCTGTTCCCGTTCGCCCGCGAGATCATCGCCCGCGCGACCTCGGACGGCGGCTTCTACCCGCCCTTCATGCTGGACCCGATCGACTTCGCCTCGATCTATGTGCCGCGCCAGCAGCAGATCGCCCGCGGCCCGGCCGAAGCCGGCCAGGCCTGATCC
>JAVHYH010000242.1 GCA_031119155.1 Brevundimonas sp. | reverse complement strand
TCCTGCAGCAGGGAGTGCAGGTCCCACGACGGGTGGGCGCGCACCGCGTCCTGGAAGTCGATCATCCCCACCATGGCCGCGCCCGACCGGCCCGGCAGGCGGATCAGGTTCTCGGCGTGATAGTCGCGGTGCGCCATGACGGTCGCCCCCGCCGCGCCGCGCTCGACCACCGGCTGCCAGGCTTCGCGCCAGCCGGCGACGGCGGCCTCGTCGAAACTCAGGGCCGGGTCCAGCTTCGGCAGCCATTCGACAAACAGATCGGCCCCGCCCTGCAGCGCCGTCTCGTCATAGACCAGCAGGGGCCAGTCGCCCGCCGCGCCCGACAACTGGGCCGGGGTCTCCGCGTCATGCAGGGTCGCCAGCGCCTCGACGGCGGCCAGATACAGGGGCGCCTCCGCTTCTCCGGCCTCGATCACCCGGGCGAACAGGTCCTCGCCGAAATCCTCCAGCACGGCCAGGCCGGCGGCGGCGTCCACCGCCAGGATTTCCGGCGCCGACAGGCCCAGCGCCTTCAGATGGGCGGCCACCGCGGCGAAGGCCTCGATCCGGCCCGCCGACAGCCGCGCGGTGGCGTTCCAGCCCGAGGCCAGCCGCTGCTCGGGCGTCCACGACGGATCGGCGGGCGGGCTCTCCGCACTGGCCGCCTGATCCATCAGCATAAGAGACCGTCCGTCCGGCGTGGTCAGCCGCTCATACCGGCGCGTCGAGGCGTCGCCGGGCAGCGGATCACGCGCTGCATCGGCCAGACCGGCGGCCTTCAGGAACTCGAGACGTTGGGCTTCGCGGTCAGACATGCAGATCCTTGAGCTTCTCTTCCCATGCGCCTGTGGCGGACAGGGTCGCATGCCGTCCATCGCCCTGTTCGGACAGGGTGACCACCAACCGGTCCGGTCCCAGCCAGGCGCCGGGATCATCGCCCAGCCGTTCGGGCCATTCGATGACGGCGCAGCCCTCGTCCAGCGCCTCGTCCAGCCCGATCTCGGCGGCCTCTTCCGGCCGGGTCAGGCGATAGAGGTCGAAATGGGCGATCGGCGGTTCGCTTTCGTAGAACTGCACCAGGGTGAAGGTCGGCGAGGGCACATCCTCATCCGGCGTGGTCAGGGCGCGGATGAGGGCGCGGGCCAGCGTCGACTTGCCCATGCCCAGCGGTCCGTAAAGCAGCACCGCGTCGCCTGGCTCCAGCAGGGGCGCGATGGCCGCGCCCAGCCGCCCGGTCGCTTCGGCGTCAGGGAGGGTCAGGACCAGCTCAGGCAAAGTCGGCGTCCGGCTGGCCGGGCAGCACCCGCTCGGTGAAGGCCTTCAGCGCATAGGTCGCCTTGCCCGCGTCGATATCCAGCCGCGAGGGCGGGATGGGCTTGCCGACCTTCAGCTGGAACGGCTTGCGTCGCTTGTTCAGCAGCTCGTGGAACAGGGTCACGTCCCTCAGTTCCTGCGAGAACCGGTCGAACCAGTGGAACAGGCGCGAATAGGGCCCCGCCACATGGATGGGCACGACCGGCGCGTCATATTTGCGCGCCAGCGACGCCGCCGTCTGCGCCCACTCCGGGTCGGTGACGGAGCCGTCCTTGCCGATCCGGGCCAGCCGTCCGGCCGGGAACATCACCACGCAGCGCTCGGCGTCGAACGCCTCCTTCGCCGCCTGCAGGGTGGCGCGGGTCTTCTCGCGCGTGCGTTTGTCGTGGACCCATTCGACCGGAATGATCGCCTCGCCCAGCCGGGGCGAGACCCGCACGGCGTCGGCATTGGCGAAGAAGATGGCGTCGCCCCGCCGCTTGCGGATGGCGTCGAAGACGGCGATCCCGTCGGCGATGCCGGTCGGATGGTTGGCCACGATGATGCAGCGGCCCGTCGCCGGGATCCGCTCGACGTTCAGCACCGACACCTTCAGGTCCAGCAGGTCGCTCATATAGTCCAGCGCCGCCGCCCCCGAGAGCGGCTTCACCGCATCGGCCATCCGCACCGCCTGCCGATAGTTCAGCAGCCGGTAGAGCGCCGGCCGCACCACCGGCCAGAAGATCGACCGCGTCAGGCGCGGGGCGCGCTCGGCGATCAGCACATCGCAGATGTGCGGCGCGGGGCGGTCGGACGAAGGGGCGTCGAGGGCGGTCATTCGACGCCGGTTGTCGCCGGTCGCGAGAAAGACGGCAAGCGGCTTGGCGGCGGGATCGCACGGCTTTGTGAGCACAAGCGGAGCCGCTTTCGCCCCGCGCCCCCCGGTGCTACGCCAACCGCCGAAGACAAAGGAACCTGCCCATGCGTCACCGCTCCCTGCTTTCCTGCGCCGCCGCCGCCATCGCGCTGGCGACCGCCCTCCCCGCCCTGGCCGAAGCGCCCGCCGCCGCTCCGGCCCCGGCGGGATCGACCCAGACCGCGCAGCAGGCCTTCGACTACACCGCCATGATCTCGGCCAACCGGCTGGGCGATCCGCAGGTGTCCCCGGACGGCCGCTGGGTCGTCTATTCGGTGACCACGACCGACGTCGCCGCCAACCGCCGCGCCGGCGCCCTGTTCATCCAGGACCTGCGCAGCCCCGGCGAAGGCCGTCGTCTGGCCATCAACGAGGGCGGCGCCAACACCGCCCGCTGGGGCTCTGACGGCAAGCTGTACTTCCTCTCGGGCCGCTCGGGCTCCAGCCAGGTCTGGCGCGCCGAGGCCGACGGCACGGCCCCGGTTCAGGTCACGAACCTGCCGCTGGACGTGAACGCCTACCGCCTCAGCCCCGACGCCACGAAGGTGGTGGTCTCGCTGGCCGTCTTCCCCGACTGCGCCGACCTGGCCTGCACCGTGGACCGCGCCAAGGCCGTCGCCGACGATCCCTCCACCGGTCAGGTCTATGACCGCATGTTCGTCCGTCATTGGGACACCTGGAACGACCACACCCAGAACCACCTGTTCGCCGTCAACGTCGACGGCTCGGGCGTCCCGGTCCACCTGACCCGCGGCTTCGACGGCGACACCCCGTCCAAGCCCTTCGGCGACGAGAGCGAGTTCGTCTTCACCCCGGACAGCCAGGGCGTCGTCTTCTCGGCCCGCGAAGCCGGGAACAGCGAACCGTGGAGCACCAATTTCGACCTCTACAGCGTCGCGGTTTCGGCGCCCGGTCAACTGACGAATCTGACCGAGGCCAACCCGGCCTGGGACACCGGGCCGGTCTTCTCGCCGGACGGCAAGACCCTGGCCTATCGCGCCATGGCCCGTCCGGGCTTCGAGGCGGACAAATACGCCATCTTCCTGCGTGACGTGACCACCGGCGAAACCCGCCAGATCGCCGCCGACTGGGACCGCTCGGCCGACACCCTGCAATGGTCGCGCGACGGCCGCACCCTCTACACCACCGCCGGCGACGTCGGTCAGACCCGCCTGTTCGGCATCGACGTCCGTCGCGGCACGGTCACGCCGATCACCGGCGAAGGCCATGTCTCGGCCTTCCAGCAGACCCCCTCGGGCTTCGTCTTCGCCCAGGACACCCTGCGCCGCCCCAGCGAGCTGTTCGTGAAGACCTTCCGCGGTCGCGAAATGCCCGCCCAGATCACCAATGTGAACCCGCAACTGGACAACCTGGCCTTCGGCGAGGCCGAGCAGTTCAGCTTCCCGGGCTGGAACAACGAGACCGTCCACGGCTACGTCATCAAGCCGTCCAACTATGTCGAAGGCCGGAAATACCCGGTCGCCTTCCTGATCCACGGCGGTCCGCAGGGCTCGTTCGGCAACAGCTGGTCCTACCGCTGGAACCCGTCGACCTACGCCGGCGCGGGCTATGCGGTGGTGATGATCGATTTCCACGGTTCGACCGGCTACGGCCAGGCCTTCACCGACTCGATCAGCCAGCACTGGGGCGATCGCCCGCTGGAAGACCTGCAGAAGGGCTGGGCCGCCGCTCAGGAGCGTTACAGCTTCCTCGATGGCGACAACGCCTGCGCCCTGGGCGCCTCCTACGGCGGCTACATGATCAACTGGATCGCCGGCAACTGGCCGGGCGAGTTCAAATGCCTGGTCAACCACGACGGCGTCTTCGACATCCGCGGCATGGCCTATGGCACCGAAGAGCTGTGGTTCACCGAGTGGGAATACGGCGGCACCCACTATGACAATCCGGAAGGCTATGAGCGCTTCAACCCGGTGCATCATGTGGCGAAATGGCAGGACCCGATGCTGGTCGTGCAGGGCGACCTGGACTTCCGCATCCCGACCTCGCAGGGCCTGTCGACCTTCACCGCCCTGCAGCGCCGCGGCATCGAAAGCCGGCTGGTCTTCTTCCCGGACGAGAACCACTGGGTGCTTCGCCCCGCCAACAGCGTGCAGTGGCACAACGAGGTGTTCGGCTGGCTGGACAAGTATCTGAAGCCGGCGAACTGATCCCGGCCCCAGGCACAGGAAAGGGCGCTCCCGCCGGGAGCGCCCTTTTTCGTGGCCGAGCTGTCCTCGGACCTAGCGGACGCGGGCGTTGGCCGAGGTGTTCACCAGCCGGGCATGTTCGGTCGCCGTGATGCAGCGCGGCGTCGACCAGGTCGGGTCCGACGGGCGCAGGGCCTGCACCTCGCGGGCGGTGATGAAGACCGGCGCGGCGCCGT